>NZ_RAWE01000330.1 GCF_003611695.1 Corallococcus carmarthensis
GCCCCGGCGGTTCCCCAGCAGCCCCCGCCGCTGGTGGCCCCGCAGGTGGACGTGGCGCCCCAGTTCGCGCGCCAGCCCGCCACGTCCGAGTCCCCCAAGGAGCGCACCGCTTCCGACGGCCAGTCGGCGGACACCGCGCGGCAGGCGCTGGAGGGCCGCGCGAAGCTGCGCGTGGCCGTCCTCACCCGGCTCCACCGCGGCCTCACGGAGGTGGAGGGGAAGATGAGCGCCTTCCTCGCCAACCCCGGCCGCCAGGGCGTCGTCACCCTGCCGGTGGTCCTGAGCGAGAGCACCGTCACCTTCGAGTGGTGGAAGTCCGCGAACGCGCTCCCCGAGGACCGGGCCTACCTGGCCCAGGTGCTGGGCGAGCCCGGCTCCGTGGATGACGCCACGCTCCTGGGCACGCTGCGCCAGGAGGTGCACCAGGCCTTCGCGGAGTTCCCCCGCACGCCCCAGGGGCTGGAGGCCCGGAAGCTGTACGACGCCGTCCTCCAGAAGTACGAGGCCGCCCGCATCCAGCCCATCATCGCGGGCCACGACACCGGCCCCCTGGTGGAGGAGTGCACGCGGCTGGGGCTCACCTGCGAGAAGGACTTCACCCGCTCGCTGCTCCTGTCCCCGTGGATGCTGGCCATCGCCCAGAGTCCGGACGAGGGCTCCAAGACACAGGTGATGGTGGCGGGCCTCACGCTGCCCCAGCTGGGCGCGCTGGTGGGCCACCTGCGCCAGCTCAACCCCCTGCTCAGCAACGCCCAGCTTCGCGCGCTGCTCTTGCGCGCCTCCACGGACATGAAGCTCGCGCTGCGCAAGGTGCTGGGCCAGCAAGAGGTGGAGCAGGTGCAGGCCCTGGCGCGTCAGCTGCTACGGCTCCAGGCCGTGCAGCACCTCACCGTCTGAGTTGAGGGCCGCGCGTCAGGCGCGGAAGACGGTGGGCCGCAGCGCCAGCTCCGCCGTCGACTCCAGCGTCACGGACGCGAGCAGCGACTCCGCCACGGCGCGCGTCGCGTCCAGCCGGTGCGCGCGCTGCGTATACGTGAAGGTGAAGGCCACCTGCTCCCGCAGCACGTAGAACTGGAGCTGCGCGAGCGCCAGGCCCTGCATCCGGAAGGTGTACTCGCGCAGCACGCCGGTATTCACGCCGAAGGTGGCCTTGCGCTCCGACACCTGCTGGAAGGCCTCCGCCGTGCGCATGCCCTCCAGCATGCGCGCGGCGAACTGCTCCAGCGACTCACCGGGGACCGCCGGCTCCAGCGACACGACGAGGTTCGCGCGGAAGCCATCCTCCTCCGGCCCCACCGCCACGACCTGGCTGGCGTCGAACCAGCCGTCAGGCAGCGAGACGCGCAGGGGACCGTGGCGGATGGACCTGGGAGCCATGAGCGCCGGAAGTCCTTAGGAGGATTCGCGGCCGAAGTTGGACATGGCGCGCGAGCCGCCGCCGTCCGTGTTGCCGAGCGCGACGGCCTTCTGCCCGCCCTCCTGCGCGGCCTGGGCCTCGGAGAGCCCCTGGGCGCCTTCGACGATCATCTGACCGCCGCCCTGGTGCTGGTTCCAGCTGATCTCCATGGAGTCCGCCAGCCGCTGCGCGTCCACCGGAATCTTGGAGCCGGTGCTGGGGTCCTTGACCAGGTAGCGGCCCTGGTCGTCCTTGCCCT
This sequence comes from Corallococcus carmarthensis, assembly GCF_003611695.1. GTDB lineage: Bacteria > Myxococcota > Myxococcia > Myxococcales > Myxococcaceae > Corallococcus > Corallococcus carmarthensis. Next base: position 1,656 of record NZ_RAWE01000330.1, read on the forward strand.
CCACGGAGACCCAGTGCGCGCGGCCCGTCTCGCCGGGCTTCGTCGTGGGGTCCACCAGGCTGGAGTCCACCATCACCGCGCCCTTGCCTCCGCGGGCGAGCGCATCGTCCAAAGCCTTCGTGTCGAGCTTGGACGACGTCTGCGTCACCTTCGTGCCCTGATTCGCGAGCATGTTGGACAGCTCGTGCGGAGAGGTGCCCTGGCCCTGCGTGAAGCGCGACTCCAGCGCGTCCATCTTCTCCTTGTTGGACACGGGCTGCGTCTTGCTGTTGCCAATCTCGTTGCCCAGCATCACCGCCACCGCGGCGCCGCAGTTGTTCTCCTTGGTCTGCTTGAGCACGTCGGGGTCCGTCCCCGCGGCGTCCCAGCCACCAATCTCCGGGGCCTGGGGCGCGGCCGCGAGCGTCCCGGGGATGCCCAGCTCCTGCGCCGACGCGCCCGCGTTGGCCTGGAAGCGGTTCGCCCACGCCGGGTCCAGGGACTGCAACGCCGCGAAGGCGTCCGAGGCCTGCTCCGTCTGGACGGGGGTGGGCGCCCCCTCCACCTGCGAGACGACCTTCTCTTCCGGCAACCCGACCTGCTGCGCGGTCTGCTGCGGCTGGGCGGACGGCTTCACCTCCGCCAGTTGCTGGAAGGTACGGAGGACGTTGGTAGAAAGATTCACGCTCACGGTGGGGGCTCCGGAGGGGGATGGGGGATGCCATCCTACCCGGGTTGCCGCCCCGTGTTAAGGGTCCCCGGACGGATCCAACCCGTGCTTGCGCAGGAGTTTCCGAAGGTAGACACGGTCGATGTCCGCCTCCCGGGAAGCGCGGGAGATGTTCCCCTCGCAGCGCTCGATGAGGTTCTTGAGGTAGTCACGCTCGAAGACCTCGATGAGGTGCTCCTTGGCCTCCTTGAAGGGGAGGTCCAGGTCCGGGCCGCGGCGGCCGGATGCGTCCGGAGGCGGCTCCAGGTCCGGCAGCGCTTCCTCACCCAGGTTGACCACCTGCTCCACCACGTTGCGCAATTCGCGCACGTTGCCGGGCCAGGGGTACTGCATGAGCAGGGCGCGCGTCTGGTCCGACAGCGCACCCTGCTGCCGGCCCATCTGCTTGAGCATGTGGTCGATGAGGAACGGGATGTCCTCCGGGCGCTCTCGCAGCGCGGGCAGCGTCACGCGCAGCACGGCGAGCCGGTGGAAGAGGTCGCGGCGGAACTTCCCCTGCTGGACGGCCTGCTCCAGGTTTACGTGCGAGGCGGCCACCACGCGCACGTTCACCGTGAAGTAGTCATTGCCGCCCACGCGCTTCACCTGCCGGCGCTCCAGCACGCGCAGCAGGCGCGGCTGCAGCTCCAGGGGCAGCTCGCCAATCTCGTCCAGGAAGACGGTGCCGTTCTGCGCGCGCTCGAAGGCGCCCGCGCGGTCGGCCTGGGCGCCGGTGAAGGAGCCCTTCACGTGGCCGAAGAGCTCGGACTCGATGAGGGTGGAGGGCACGCCCGCCAGGTCCACGATGACGAAGGGGCCCTTGGCGCGCGGGCTCTGCTGGTGGATGGCCTCCGCGCACAGGTCCTTGCCGGTGCCCGTCTCGCCGTGGATGAGGACGTCGGCGCCGCCGGGCGCCAGGCGCTCCAGCACGGTGAAGGCCTCGCGCATCTTGCGGCTCTGGCCCACGAGCGCGCCGAAGCGGTCGCGCGAGGACAGGGGCAGCGAGCGCTCGCGCGTGTCCTCCGGCACCAGCTTCAGTTCGGTGGTGCCCAGGGTGACGACGCTGCCGGGGCGCAGCTCCATGGCGGAGAAGCGCAGCCCCTCCACGAACGAGCCGTTGTGCGAGCCCAGGTCCGTGGCGAGCACGTGCTCGTCGTGCACCTCCAGCTTCAGGTGCTGGCGGGAGACGGCCTTGTCGGAGAGGACGATGTCACACGTGGGGGCCTTGCCCACCACGTACGTCCCCTGTTTGAGCGGGTGGGCCTTGCCGGCCTCCGCGCCGGAAAGCACCCGGAGCACCATCCGCACCTGTCCGGCACGGCCCCGGTTCAGGGTGGCCGTGGCATCCAGGAGCTCCTCATCGTCATCTGGCGGCAGCGACACGGTGCGGGACGGTAGCACGCCCCGCCACGGCCGCCAGCAGCCGCGCGCTCCGTCCTACCGGCGCCGGGCCCGGGGCGGCTTGCGGGCAGGCGTGCGAGGGGGCTCCTTGGGCAGGGCTTCCAGCCACGAGTCCACTTCGCCCACGCGCTCATCCATGCCGGACTCGTTGAAGCGCTCCCGGGCGCGGGTGGCCTCGCCCCGGGCCTCTGGCGATTGGCCCGTCTGGTACAGCGCTCGCGCCAGCGCGAAGCCGGACTCCGCCAGCGCATCCGACGGCGCGGACGCGAAGGACACCGCCTGCTGGAGCGGCGCCACGGAGTCGCGCGCCCGGCCCAAGCCCAGGAGCGCCTGGCCCACGCCGTCATAGGAGGGCTGGAGCCCCTCGTCGCCCGCGGGCAGCAGTTCGCGCTTGAGGGCCAGCGCCTGCTCGTAGGTCTTCAGCGCGTCGTCGTAGCGCTTCATGCCCAGCTGGCACATGCCCAGCTCGTCCAGCGCCTCCGCCACCTGGGGACTCTTCTCACCGTGGAAGGACTTGTAGAGGTCCACCACCGCCTGGGCGTGCGGCAGCGCGCGCTCGGGCTGGCCGGCATCACGCAGGGCCAGGGACAAGAGGCCGTGCCGGCGGGCCACGTCCGGGTGCACGGGCCCCACGGCCGCCACGGTCTTCGCGAGCGACGCCTCCAAGAGCGGCAGCGCCCCCTTCGCGTCGCCGGACCCCAGCACCAGCCGCCCCAGCAGGAAGAGGGTCCGCGCGCGCTTGGGGTGGTCAGGTGGCAGCGCCTTGTCATAGAGGGCGCTCGCATCCTCCAGCCGCTTCCGGGCCTCGTCGATGTGGCCCTGGGAGATGGCGAGGTTGGCCTGGTTCACCTTCACGTCGGCCTCCAGCACGGGCTCGCCGCCCAGCCGCTGGAGGGTGGCCTCCGCCAGCTCGCCCCAGTTCGCCGCCGGGTCGAAGTGCTTCTGGCCGTCCTCCACATAGAGGAGCTTGTTGAGGATGGCGACCTTCAGCCGGTCCGCCCGGCCCGCTTCCGCGTCGAAGACAGCACGCGACAGCAGGCGGGACGCTTCCGGCGACTGGCCCGTCTGTTCCTGGAGCCAGCCCAGGTGGAAGCGCATCTCCGCCTTCAGCGGCAGGTAGCCCGTCTTCTCCACCGGCGCCTCCAGCGCCTTCACCGCCGTGAGCGCCGCCGGGTAGCGGCCCGCGTCCACCTGCGCGCGCACCTCCGCCAGCTGGTCCTCCAGCACTTCAATCGCGTTGCGCAGGGCGGGGTCGGAGGGACGGCGCTGCTGTTCGGCCAGCGACTCCACGTCCTCGCATTCGTGCAGCGCGGGCAGCGCGTGCGCCATGTCCACGGACTTCTCCACCATGGCGGCGTCCGCGCCCGCGAGCAGGTCCACCGTCGCGCGCAGGTCCTTGCGGCGGCGCTCCAAACACACCACCTGCCGGTCCAGCTGCTCCTCCGGCTTCACGCCGCTCACGCGCGTGTCCTCGCACGCCCGGACGCGCTGGTCCTTCCATGCGCTCGCGTACTGCGCCAGCACCTGCGTGGCGCGCGAGGCCATGTCTCCGGCGAAGGGCTTCCCGGTGGCCTGGAAGGCGGACTCCAGGCGCGCCTTCGCGTCCGGCGTCCAGACGGTGTCCATCAGCGCGCCCGCGTCCGTGCACACCTGGGACTGCTGCCACGCCACGCCGCCCGCCACCGCCAGCGCGGTGGTCATCGCGCCCGCCGCGCCCAGCCAGCGCTTGCGCTGTCCGTGACGCTGCTCCTGGGAGAGCGCGTCCAGCAGGGTCTGCATGGACGAGAAGCGCGCGTCGGCATCCAGCGCCAGCCCGCGCAGCACCGCCTGCCGCACCCAGCCGGGCACCTTCACCTCGCGCGGGGGCTCGCGGATGAGCGCGGGCGGCGGCATGACGGGGACCGCCTTGGCCGGCGCGGCGTTCAACGACTGCGTGCCGCCCAGCGACTGCGTGCCGTCCGCCTCCAGCTCCGCGCCGCGGCTGGCGGACGCGTAGGCCTTGATGCTGCCCGGGTCGAAGGGGCGCGTGCCGTAGAGCGCGCCATAGAGCGCCGCGCAGAAGCTGAACTGGTCCGTGCGCGCGTCCAGCTGCGTGCCCCGGAACTGCTCCGGGGACATGTAGTTGGGCGTGCCCACCAGGAGGCCCGCTTCGGTGAGCGTGGTGTCCAGCATGCGCCGGTCGGAAGACTCCAGCACCTGCGCCTCTTCCGGCGAGGACGCCGCCTCCGGCCCTTCGCCCACCTGCCGCGCCAGCCCGAAGTCCGTCACGTAGACGCGGCCCGCGTGGCTCACCAGCACGTTGGCGGGCTTGAAGTCGCGGTGCACCAGCCCCGCCGCGTGCGCGGCCTGCAACCCCCGGCCCGCCTGGAGGTAGCGCTCCAGCACCTCGCGCCAGGACGGCTTCGCCTCCTTCAGCCACGAGCCCAGCGTGCCGCCTTCCACCAGCTCCATGGCGACGAAGACCTGGTCGCCCCACATGCCCACGTCGAAGACGGGGATGACGTTGGGATGGGAGACGCGCGCCATGGCCTGCGCCTCGCGCAACAGCCGGGACCGGGCCTCCTCGTTGTCCTGGTTGGCGTTCGGGTGCAGCAGCTTCAGGGCAATCTTGCGGTCCAGGTCCGGATCATAGGCGGCATACACCACGCCCATGCCGCCCTGCCCCAGCTTGCGCAGCAGCAGGTAGCGGCCCACCTGGGGAACGGGCGGGACGTCCTCGGCGCGGCGGGGCCTGGGGCCCGTCCCATGTCCCGTGCCCCGGCCTGTTCCCGCGCCCGAGCGCGCGGAGTCCAACGAGCCGGTGCCTGCGCTTCGCCTTCCGGTGTCTCTCTTCGTCATGGGGCCGTGACCTGATCCGCGAGTCTACCGCCGGCCCTCGTCCGCTCCGAACATCCTTCCGCGATGCGTCAACCTCGGCCGCCTGCCTGGTGACGGCCGTCATCAGCGGCCGACGCCAGTCATCAGGGCGTGCGCACAGGGTGGGACACAAACCCCTGGAATCAGGACGACCCGGAGAGACCGGGGGCTGGCATGCCGGACGCAATGGGTCCGGGCATCGGCGTACTCGCAGCCCTTCCCCTTCTGGAGTCTCCCATGGTCATCACC
>NZ_RAWE01000331.1 GCF_003611695.1 Corallococcus carmarthensis
CCCCGTAGCTCACCCCTCCCGCTTCCGTCCTCACCGCCTCCGCTTCGGGCCGCGCCTCCACCACCGCTTCGAAGACTTCGTGCCCGCATTCGCCCTTCGGGCCGTACGCCTTGCCCGTCTGGTTCCACTCCTCCACCACCCGCCGCCGCTCCTCCGCCCCCATCCACTCCACTTCCCCGACCCGCCGCTCCGGATTCTCCACCAGCGCTCGCACCACGCGCTCGAAGCCCTCCATCCACCGACGGACCGTCCGCTCCTCGTACAGGTCCGTGCTGTACTCCCACAGCCCCGTCAGCCCTTCCGCTCCCTCCGTGAGCTGGAGGCTGAGGTCGAGCTTCGCGAGCCCGCTCTCCATCACGATCGGGCGCAGCACGAGCCCGGGGATGTGGACCTCCGACAGCGGCGCGTTCTGGAAGTTGAACGACACCCGGTAGAACGGCGTCTGTCCGGCCTCGCGCCCCGGCTGAAGGGCCGCGACGATCTGCTCCAACGGGATGTCCTGCTGCGCGTAGGCCTCCACGCACGTCTTGCGCACGCGCCCCAGCAGCTCCCGCAACGTCGGGTTGCCCGACAGGTCCGTCCGCATCACCACCGTGTTGACGAAGAAGCCGATCAGGCCCTCCACCTCGCGGCGGTTGCGGCCCGCGACGGGCGTCCCCACCGCCACGTCGTGCTGTCCGGACTCGTGCGCGAGCATGACCTCCAGCGCCGCCAGCAGCACCATGAAGGGCGTCAAACCCTCCTTGCGCGCCAGGGCCTTCAGGGCCTCCCACGGCCCCTGCTGCATCCGGAACGGGAGCGCCCCTCCCCGCACGCCCGAGCCCGTCCGCGGATGGTCGGTCGGCAGCTCCAGCATCTCCAACCCGGTGAGCCGCTCCCGCCAGTATGCGAGCTGCTTCTCCAGCACCGCCTGCTGCGCGCTCCCCCGCTGCCAGACCGCCCAGTCCGCGTACTGGATCCTCGGCGGCGGCAGCGCGGCCGGACGCCCGTGGCTGAAGGCGTCGTAGAGCGCCAGGACCTCGCGCACCAGCACGCCCATGGACCAGATGTCGAAGACGATGTGATGCAGCACCAGCACCAGCACGTGGTCGTTCGCATCCAGCCGGACCCACGTCGCGCGAAGCAGCGGGCCGTGCTCCAGGTCGAACGGGCGGGCCGTCTCCGCCTTCGCCAACCGCAGCGCTTCCGCGTCCCGCTCCGCGCCGGGCAGGGCCCGCAGGTCCACCGCGGACACGGTCAGCTCCATGGCCGGAGCGATGCGCTGCACGGGCTGCCCACGCTCCTGCGTGAACGTCGTGCGCAGCACTTCATGGCGGTCGACCAGCGCCTGGAGCGCACGCTGGAAGGCGTCCACGTTCAACGGCCCCGTCGCGCGCAGGACGATGGGCAGGTTGTACAACGCGAGGCCCGGCTGGAGCTGATCGATGAACCACAGCCGCTGCTGCGCGAAGGACAGCGGCGGCGGCGTGGACTTCTCCCGCGGAGGAATGGCGTCGGGCGCGGGGGCCCCCGCCGCCTCCTGCTTCAGCCGGCGCATCAGCTCTTCGCGCTTCTCCGGAGAGAGATTGCCAAACCGCTGGACCAGCCCGCTCATGGTGCCTTCTCCATCTCCGCCAGCAGCGCCTCGAGCCGCCCCGCGTCCACCTGGGACGCCTGGGCCTCGAGGACCGCGTTCACCACCCCCAGCACCGTGGGCGTTTCAAACAGGCCCCGGATGGACACCTCCACCGCGAACAACTCCCGCAGCCGCGACACCACCTGCATGCCCAGCAGCGAGTGACCGCCCAGTTCGAAGAAGTCGTCGTGGATGCCCACCCGGTCCAACCCCAACAGCTCCTGCCACAGCTCCGCCACCTGCTGCTGGATGGAGTCCTCCGGCGCCACGTACGGCGTCCCCAACGCAGGACGCGCATGGGCCGACGTTGGACGTGCCCGCGGCGCCACACCGGCTCCATCCACCACCGGGACGGACTCCGCGGGCGCGTTGCTCCGCGCCCTGCGCGCGGACAGCTCGCCCGTGGAGACCAGGATGCGGCCCCCTTCCCCCAGCCCGAGGATGCGCTGGAACGCGCGCGCCCCTTCCTCCAGCGTGAGCCCCAGCCGCCCGGACTCCTCGGTCCAGCCGTCCCAGTCGACGGACAGCCACCGCGTGTCGCCATGGCGCGCCTGCTCCGCGGCGAAGGCATCCAGGAAGTGGTTGGCGGATGCATAGGCCGCGAAGCCCAGGCCGCCCAGCACCGTGGCCAGCGACGACTGGAGCATCACGAAGTCCAGCGGCTCGGCCTTCAGTGCGCGGGTCAGCGCGAGGAGGCCGTGGACCTTGGCCTCGAACAACAGGCCGCAGCGCGCTGGCGCCACCTCCGAGACGAGCACGTTCGCTGGGGCGCCCACCACGCCCGCGGCGTGGATGACGCCGTGCAGGGCGCCAAAGCGCTCGTGGGCCAGGGCCACCATGCGCTGGCAGTCCTCGTCGCGGGTCACGTCCGCCGACACCACCAGCACCTCCGCGCCCCGCCGCTCCAGGTCTTCCAACGCGCGCAGCTTGCGCGACGTGGCGTCCTCGGGGCCGTGCTCGGCCTGCCACGCGGTCCAGGCCTCGCGCGCCGGCAGTCCGGTGCGGCCCACCAGCACCAGCCGGGCCCGTGCCTCCGTCGCCAGCCGCGACGCGAGCGCCAGGCCCATGCGGCCCAGGCCTCCGGTGATGAGGTAGACGCCGCCCTCGCGCAGCAGCCCGCGCGTGGACACGTCCGGCAGGGACACGGGCGCGAAGTCCTCCACCCAGCGGTGACGGCCTCGCAGCGCCACCACCGCGTCGCGCGGATCCGATTCCAGCTCCGCCACCAGCGAGTCCAGCCACAGGCGCGCACTGGCTCCGCCGTCCTTCGGCGGCGCGGTGACGTCCACCGCGCGGCAACGCCAGCCGGGCCCCAGCTCCTGGGGCAGCACACGGCACGACCCCAACGCCAGGGCCTGCGAGGGATCCAGGGACTCCTCGCCCGTGACGTCATGGGCACCCGCGGTCACGACCGTCAGCGCCGTGGCCGCGCCGGGCCAACGGGCCTCCATCGCGCGCGCCAGGTACAGGGGCGGATAGAAGCCCCGGGCAAGCGCCGCCTCCACGTGCGCCGTGCTCCCGGGGGCATGGCCCGGGAGCGCCCATCCATCGAGGAACGCCACCCGCTCCGGCCGCGCGTCTCCCAGCGCCTCCAGCAACCCGGTGAGGTGCTCTGGCCGCGTGCCATCCAGCGCGAAGCATCCAGGCCCCAGTGGCAGGAAGTCGATCCCGGGCACCACCTCCACCACGGAGGCGCCGGTGCGCCGCAGCCGCTCCGCGACCGCCGTCCCCGCTCCGTCCACGAAGAGCAGCCACCCCCCCTTCGCGCGCGAGGGCTCCGGCCGCCGCGCCTGCTTCCAGGCCAGCGTGTAGAACCAGCCCGCGGACTCCGGCCGCCTGGTCACCCGGCCGCGCGCGTCGTGCGTGTCCTTCGCGGGCCCGGCCTCCACCCAGTAGCGGTGGCGCTCGAAGGGATAGGTGGGCAGGGGCACGCGCCGGCGGGCTTCGGGGGCGTACAGCTTCGGCCCGTCCAGCCGCACGCCCGCCAGCCACAACCGTCCCGCGGCGCCCAGCAGGGCCTCCAGGTCCGTGCGTGCCTCCTGCGAGTGCCGCATGGACGCGACGACCACCGACGGCGGCGGGGAGGCCCGCCTCGCCAGGGTCGCCAGCGTGTTGCCCGGCCCCACCTCCAGCAGCGCGCGCGAGGGCTCCTCTAGCAGCGTCCGCACACCCTCCTCGAAGCGCACCGGACGGCGCAGGTGCTCCACCCAATACTCCGGGCTGCACGCCTGCGCGGGGGTGATCCACGTGCCGGTGACGTTGGACACCCACGGCAGCGTGGGTTCGGACCAGCGCACCGCGCGCAAGCGCTCGGCGAAGGCGCCCAGGATGGGCTCCATCATCGACGAGTGGAAGGCGTGCGAGGTGTGCAGCCGCCGGCACGCGACGCCGCGCTGCTCCAGCCGCGTGGACAGGCGCTCCACGGCTTCCAGCGGCCCTGACACCACGCACAGCGACGGCGCGTTGACAGCCGCCAGCGACAGGTCCGGGCCCAGCAGCTCCTGGACCTCGGCCTCCGGAAGCGACACGGAGAGCATGGCGCCCGGGGGAAGCTGTTCGATGAGCGCACCCCGCGCGGCGATGAGCGACAGCGCGTCCTCCAGCCGCAGCACGCCCGCGAGGCAGGCCGCGACGTACTCGCCGACGCTGTGTCCCAGCATCGCCCGGGGCTTCACGCCCCAGGCCATCCACGTGCGGGCCAGCGCGTAGGACACGGCGAAGAGGGCGGGCTGGGTGAGCGCCGTGCGGCGCAACTGGCGATCCGCCTCCACGTCCCCGTCCCGGGCCAGCAGCAGCTGACGCAGGTCCACCTTGAGCGTCGGCAGCAGCAGGTCGCAGCACGCGTCCAGGTGCTTGCGGAACACCGGGAGCTGTTCATGGAGGCCGCGTGCCATGCCGGCGAACTGCGCGCCCTGCCCCGGGAACAGGAAGACCGTCTGCCGCTCCACGGCGGTTTCGTGCTGGGTGAGCAGCCGGGACTCGTCCCGTGAAGCGAGCACCTGACGGGCGTCCTCCGCGTCGCGGCAGACCATGGCGCGGCGGTGTTCGAAGCGGCGGCGGCCCACCATCAGCGTGTGCGCCACGTCCGCCAGCTCCAGGTCCGGATGCCGGGTCAGGTGGGACGCGAGCTGTCCGGTCGCCGCGTCCAGGGCCGCCTCGCTTCGGGCCGACAGCAACAGCAGATGCGACGCGCGCAAGCTGGAAGCGGTCGTCACTGAAGGTGCCTCCTCCAGGATGACGTGCGCGTTGGTGCCGCCAATGCCGAAGGAGCTGACGCCCGCACGCCTTGGGGCGCCGTGCGACTCCCAGGGGCGCAGCGTGCTGTTGACGAAGAAGGGACCGGCCGCGAAGTCGATGGCCGGATTGGGACGCTCGAAGTGCAGGCTGGGGGGAAGCTGCTGGTGGCGCAGCGCCATCACGACCTTGATCAACCCGGCGACGCCCGCGGCCGTGTCCAGGTGGCCGATGTTCGTCTTCAGCGACCCGAGCGCGATGGTGCCCGGCGCGTTCGCCCGCGCGCGGAAGGCCTGGTTGAGGGCGGAGACCTCGATGGGGTCGCCCAGCGGCGTCGCCGTCCCATGGGCCTCGACGTACTGGATGTCACCGGGCTTCACGCCGGCCACGCCGAGCGCCTCGGAGATGACGGCGGCCTGGCCCTCCGCGCCTGGCGCCGTGTAGCCCGCCCGGCCCGCGCCGTCGTTGTTGACCGCGGAGCCCCGGATGACGGCGTGGACGGTGTCACCCTGCGCCAGCGCGTCCGTCAACCGCTTGAGCACGACGATGCCCGCGCCGGAGCCGCGCACGGTGCCCTGGGCCCGGGCGTCAAAGGCGCGGCAGTGCCCGTCCGGGGACAGGATGTCGCCCTCCTGGGCCAGGTAGCCCGCGCGCTGCGGGAGCGACAGGGACACGCCCCCCGCGAGCGCCAGACTGGACTCGCCCGACAGCAAAGACTGGCAGGCCAGGTGGACGGCCACGAGGGACGACGAGCACGCGGTCTGGACCGCGATGCACGGCCCGCGAAGGCCCAGCTTGTGCGCGACGCGCGTGGGCAGGAAGTCCTTCTCGTTGCTGATGCCCACCTGGTAGGTGCCCACCGTGCCGAGCAGCTCGCGCTGGGGGATCAACTGCGAGTAGAGGTACGCGGGCGCGCCCGTGCCGGCGAACAGCGCCACGGCCTTCGGCCACGACTCGGTGTCGTAGCCCGCGTGCTCCAGGGCCTCCCAGGCGCACTCCAGGAAGAGCCGGTGCTGCGGATCGAGGATCTCCGCCGCGCGCGGGCTCAGCCCGAAGAAGGCCGCGTCGAATCTGTCCACGTTCTCCAGCGGATAGGCCGCGCGGACATAACCGGGCCTGGAGGAGAGCGCCGGATCCACGCCAGCGGCCTCCAGGTCGCGGTCGTCCAGCGCGACGAAGGACTCCACGCCGTCGCGCACGTTGCGCCAGAGCGCGTCCACGCCCTCCGCGCCCGGGAAACGGCCGCTCATACCGACGATGGCGATGGCTTCCTCGGAGACTTCGGCCTGCTCACTCATCGGCATCCTCCTGCGACGGTGCTTCGACCTGCTGACGGGCCTTCCGGCGTTGACCGGCAAGCGCCCGGCGTTGCGCGAACTCCTCTTCGACGGCGGCTTCGTCCGGAGCGTCCACCGCCTCCGAGCGATCCCGGACGCGCGCCACGAGCGCCGCGATGCTCGAGTACTGGAACAACTCCGCGAGCGGCACCTCGACCTTCAGGAGCCCCCGCATGCGGCTGTGCAGCCGGACCAGCGTCAGCGAATTGCCGCCCAGATCGAAGAACCGATCCTCCAGGCCGACGCGCTCGACGCCGAGCACTTCCTGCCAGAGGGCCGTGAGGCCGCGTTCCAACTCCGTCGTCGGAGGCACGAAGGCATGCGTGCGCGGCATGGCGTCCGCCGTCAGCGCGGGCAGCTTCGCCCGGTCCACCTTCCCGCTGGACGTCAGCGGCAGTGCTTCCAGCGTGCCGTACACCGACGGCACCATGTGCTCAGGCACCCGCTCCCGCAGCCATTCGCGCAGGGCTCCTGCTTCCACTTCGCCCACCACGTACGCCCACAGCTTCGTTCCCGTCGCGTCCTTTTTCGCCACCACCGCCGCCTGCTTCACCCCGGGGTGCGTCCCCAGCACCCCTTCGATTTCCCCCACCTCCAACCGCATGCCGCGCACCTTCACCTGCCCGTCGCGCCGGCCCAC
>NZ_RAWE01000332.1 GCF_003611695.1 Corallococcus carmarthensis
CCCGGCACGCGCAGGGCTTCCATGGGCGTGTTCTGCAGGGAGAACATGGCCTGGAAGAGCGCGCTGCGGCTCAGGTCGCGCACGGGCTGGAGGGCTTCCACCAGCTTCTCGAACGGAACGTGCTGGTACTCGTAGGCCGCGAGCGTGGTGGTCTTCACCTGGGAGAGCAGCTGGCGGAACGACTCCTCCGGGCGCACGTGGGCGCGCAGGACGAGGGTGTTGACGAAGAAGCCGACGAGGCCCTCGGTCTCCGCCTGCGTGCGGCCCGCGATGGGCGTACCCACGCTGATGTCGTCCTGCGTGGAGTAGCGCGACAGGAGCAACTGCCACGCCGCGAGCAGCAGCATGAACGGCGTGGCGCCTTCACGCTGGGCCAGGGCCTTGAGGGACTCCGTGAGGCTGGTGGGAACTCGCACGTCCACCGTGGCTCCCCGGTGCGACTGCACGGGCGGACGCGGACGGTCCGTGGGCAGATCCAGCGCGGCGGGCGCTCCGGACAACTGCTGCTTCCAGTAGCCGAGTTGCGTCTCCAGCGTTTCGCCCTGGAGCCAGTTGCGCTGCCAGACGGCGAAGTCCGCGTACTGCACGGGCAGCGGCGCGAGGGTGGGCAGTTGATCCGCGTGGAACGCCGCGTAGAGCGCGGTGAGCTCACGAACGAGGACGCTCATGGACCAGCCGTCGGAGACGATGTGGTGCATCGTCACCAGCAGCAGGTGCTCCGTCTCGCTCAGGCGCACCAGTGACGTGCGAAGGAGCGGACCCGCCTCCAGGTCGAAGGGACGACGGGCCTCCAGGTTCGCCAGGCGGCGCGCCTCTTCGTCCCGCTGGGCCTCGGGCTGTGAGGACACGTCGAGCACGGGCAGTGTCCACGTCGCGGGCGAGTGGATGCGCTGCGCGGGCTGGCCCTGGTACTCGAAGAAGGTGGTGCGCAGCGTCTCATGCCGGGCGACCAGGGTCTCGAAGGCCCGGCGCAGGGACTCCACGTCCACCTGGCCCTTCAACCGGAGGGCGGCGGGGATGTTGTACGCGGCGCTGCCCGGCTGGAGTTGATCCAACAGCCACAGCCGCTGCTGGGCGAAGGAGAGGGGCGGTAGGCCTTCGTGGGTCGTGAGAGGCAGCGGCGGCGGACGCGGGCCGGAGGCGGCGGTGCGCAGGCGCTCGGCGAGGGCGGCGACGGTGGGGGCCTCGAAGAGGGCGCGCAGGGGCAGCTCCGCACCGAAGGCAGTGCGGACGCGGGAGACGAGCTGGGTGGCCAGCAGCGAGTGGCCACCGAGCGCGAAGAAGTCGTCGTGGATGCCCACGCGCTCCACACGCAGCACCTGGGTGAAGAGGGCCGCGAGCTGCTCCTCGGTGGAGGTGCGGGGCGCGACGAAGTCGGCGAGGGGCGAGGCATCCGGGACGGGCAGGGCCTTGCGGTCCACCTTTCCGTTGGCGTTCAGCGGCAGGGCCTCCAGCACGAGGAACGCGGAGGGCCGCATGTGCTCGGGCAGGAACTGCTTGAGCCAGTCCTTGAGGACGTCCACCGTCAATGCGGAGCCCGTGCCTTCCGTGGGCACCACGTAGGCGACGAGCCGCTTGTCTCCGGGGATGTCCTCGCGTGCGAGCACCACAGCGGCGTGCACCTGGGGGTGCTTGAGGAGGGAGGCTTCAATCTCGCCCAGCTCGATGCGGAAGCCGCGGACCTTCACCTGGAAGTCGGCGCGGCCCTGGTAGTCGAGCATGCCGTCCGCGCGCCAGCGCACCACGTCGCCGGTGCGGTAGAGGCGGGCACCCGGAGTGGAAGAGAAGCCATCGGGGATGAAGCGGTCCGCCGTCAACTCCGGCCGGTTGAGGTAGCCGCGCGCGACGCCCTCGCCGCCGAGGAAGAGCTCGCCAACGACGCCCACGGGCACCAGACGCAGGGACTTGTCCAACACGTACGCGCGGACGTTGGGCAGGGGCCTGCCGATGGTGGGCGTGGGCGACGCGTCGAAGGCGCAGGCGGTGGCGTCGACGGTGCACTCGGTGGGGCCGTAGACGTTGAAGGCGCGCAGGCGCGGGGCCTGGGCCAGGTGGCGCCAGGTGGCGGGGTCCACGGCTTCGCCACCCACGAGGACACGGCGGAGGATGACCTGGCGCTCCAACAGGCCTTCATCCACCAGCAGGCGCAGGTGCGCGGGCGAGCAGTCGAGGACGTCCAGCGCGTCCTGCCGGATGCGCTTCACCAGCTCACCGGCATCCGCGCGGGCCTCGTCCGGGACGATGCAGAGGGTGTGGCCGTCGAGCAACTGGACGAGCTGCTGGACGGAGGCGTCGAAGGACAGCGGGGCGTTGACGCTGACCCGCTCCGCCGCGCCCCGGCCCTGGTGCACGGTGGTGGCCAGCCCCTGCCGCAGGTTCATCACGGAGCGGTGCTGGATCATCACCCCCTTGGGACGGCCGGTGCTGCCGGAGGTGTAGATGACGTAGGCCAGTTGCGCGGCGGAGATGGCCACGCCGGGCGCTTCGCGGGACTCGGCCGCGAGCTCCGCCGTGTCCGGGTCGAGGAGGACGACCTGCGCCGCATGCGGAGGGAGCACGTCGCGCACGCGCTGCTGGGTGAGGACGACGGGCGCGCCGGTGTCGGTGAGGACGTGGGCGAGCCACTCGCGCGGGTAGCGGAAGTCGACGGGCACGTAGGCGCCGCCGGCCTTGAGGATGCCGAGGAGGCCAACGAGGGCCTCCACGGAGCGCTCCACGCACAGCACGACGCGCACGTCGGGCCCGACGCCCAGCTTCAACAGCCGGTGCGCCAGTTGGTTGGAGCGCGCGTCGAGCTCCTGGAACGTGAGCTGCTGGTCGCGGCAGATGACGGCCAGGGCTTCCGGCGTGCGAAGGGCCTGGGCCGTGAAGGCGTCGTGGATGCAGGTGTCGCGCGGGAAGGCGGCGTCCGTTTCGTTCCACTCAACGAGAAGCCGCTGCTGCTCCGCGGCCGTCATGAGGGGCAGCGCGGAGACACGCGCATCCGGCTGGGCCGCGAGGGAGGCGAGGAGGACGCCGAAGTGCCCCATGAGGCGCTGGACGGTGGAGGCGTCGAAGAGGTCGGTGCTGTACTCGAGGAAGCCGGTGAGGCCCTGGGGCACCTCGAAGAGGGTGAGGGACAAATCGAAGCGGGAGGAGTTGCCCTCCAGGGGGATGGGCTGGAAGGCCATGCCTGGGACGCGCAGCGCCTCGGCCGGGGCGTTCTGCAGGACCAGCATCACCTGGAAGAGGGGGCTGCGGCTCAGGTCGCGCGAGGGCTGAAGGACTTCCACCAGCTTCTCGAAGGGGACGTGCTGGTGCTCGTAGGCTCCGAGCGTGGTGGCCTTCACCTGGGCCAGCAGTTCGCGGAACGTCGCGAGCGGATTCACCTGGGCGCGCAACACCAGCGTGTTGACGAAGAAGCCGATGAGGCCTTCGGCCTCGGTGTGGGTGCGGCCGGCGATGGGAGAGCCGACGCTGACGTCGTCCTGTCCGGAGTAGCGGGAGAGGAGCAGCTGGAAGGCGGAGAGCAGCAGCATGAAGGGCGTGGCGCCTTCACTCTGGGCGAGGCTGCGCAGGGAGTCCGTCAGCTCCGAGGCGAAGTGCACGGGCAGCGTGGCGCCGCGCAGGGACTTGTCGGCCGGCCGTGGGCGATCCGTGGGCAGTTCCAGCGCGGAAGGCGCACCAGCCAACTGGCGCTTCCAGTAGCCCAGTTGCGCGTCGAGCGTCTCGCCCTGCAGCCACTGGCGCTGCCAGAGGGCGAAGTCCGCATACCGCACCGGCAGCGGCGGCAGAGAAGGAGCCCGGCCGCCGCTGAAGGATTCGTAGAGGCTCGCCAGCTCGCGGATGAGGACGCCCATGGACCAGCCGTCGGAGACGATGTGGTGCATCGTCACGAGGAGGACGTGCGCCTCTTCCGCCAACTTCAGGAGCGCGGTGCGCAGCAGCGGCCCGTGGACCAGGTGGAAGGGCTGCCGTGCCTCGCGGGTCGCGAGCCGCAGCGTTTCAGCGTCGCGCGCGGACTCCTCCAGGGAGGAGAGGTCTTCCACGGGGAGCGCCCACTCGGCCGGGGCATGGATTCGCTGGAAGGGCTGGCCCTCCTCCTCGAAGAAGGTGGTGCGCAGGGCTTCATGCCTTGCCACCAGCGCCTCGAAGGCCCGGCGCAGGGCCTCCACGTCCAGGCGTCCGATGAGGCGCAGCGCGACGGGGAGGTTGTAGGAGGAATCGTCCGGGGTCAGCTGGTCGAGGAACCAGAGGCGCTGCTGGGCGAAGGAGAGCGGCAGCGGGCCTTCGGTACGGGTGCGCGTCAGGGAGGGCAGACGCGAGCCGGTCGCGGAGCGCTGGAGGCGTTCCGCCAGGGCGGCGATGGTGGGGGCCTCGAAGAGGGCGCGGAGGGGCAGCTCCACGTCGAGCGCGGCGCGCACGCGGGCCACCAACTGGGTGGCGAGCAGGGAGTGGCCACCCAACTCGAAGAAGTTGTCCGTGCGGCCCACGGTGGGGACGCGCAGCACTTCGCTCCACAGGGCCGCGAGCTTCTCCTCCAGCGGCGTCGCGGGTGCTTCGTAAGCGTGCGAGGCCCGAAGCGTGCTCGCGTCCGGAGCAGGGAGGGCCTTGCGGTCCACCTTGCCGTTGGACGTCAGCGGCAGCGTCTCCAGGGAGACGAAGGCGGCGGGCACCATGTACTCGGGCAGGTGCTGCTTGAGGTGAGCACGGAGCGCGGTGACGTCGAGGGCTTCACCCACGACGTAGGCCACGAGGCGCTTGTCGCCGGGAGAATCCTCACGGGCGAGGACGACGGCGTCCTTCACGGCGGGGGCGGCACGCAGGGCGTTTTCGACTTCGCCCAACTCGATGCGGAAGCCGCGGACCTTCACCTGGGCGTCGATGCGCCCGACGAAGTCCAGCTGGCCGTCCGCGCGCCAGCGCACCACGTCTCCGGTGCGGTAGAGGCGTGCCCCTTCCTCACCGGAGAGGCCGTCCGGCACGAAGCGCTCGGCGGTGAGGGCGGGCCGTCCCGCGTACCCGCGCGCGACGCCCACGCCACCGATGTGCAGTTCACCGCGCACGCCCACCGGCACCGGCTGCCCGTGCGGGTCCAACACGTAGACGCGCACGTTCGCGAGCGGCTTGCCGATGGACGGCACGTTTCCGTCCGCGACCGCCTCGCCGAACGTGGCGATGACGGTGGCTTCGGTGGGGCCGTAGGTGTTGAGCAGGCGCCGGCCCGGAGCCCAGCGCGCGACGACATCCGCGGGAAGGGCCTCACCGCCGGAGATGACGGTGCGCACCTTGGGGAGCCCATCGGAGGACGTGGCCGCCAACGCCGCGGGAGTGAGACTGACGACACTCAACTCCTGCTCACGCAGCAGCACGGGCAGCGGTGCGCCCGGCATCAGCTTCTCCAGCGGCGCGAGCACCAGCGTGGCGCCGTTGCAGAGCGTGGTGAAGATCTCCTCCACGGACAGGTCGAAGCTGAGGCTGGCGAACTGAAGCACGCGGCTGCCAGGGCCGATGCCGTACGCCACGGCCTCGTGGGTGACGAGGTTTGCGACACTGCGGTGTTCCACTGCCGTGCCCTTGGGCGTGCCCGTGCTGCCCGAGGTGTAGAGCAGGTACGCCATGTTCGCGGGCGTCACGCCCGTCACGGGCGCATCCGTCGGCTCTTTCGCCAGTGACTCCCGCTCGGTATCCAGGCAGAGCGCGCGGGCATGCAGCGCTTCAGGGAAGCGGTCCACGAGCGGCTGCTGGGTGACGAGCACCTGGGCGGCGCTGTCCTCCAGCATGAAGGCCAGACGCTCACGAGGCAGGAGCGGATCCACCGGCACCCAGGCGCCACCGGCCTTCAGGATGCCGAGGAGGCCGATGACGACGTCGAGGGAGCGCTCGACGCTGAGCGCGACGCGGACTTCCGGGCCGACGCCGCGACGGCGAAGAGCGTGCGCAAGTTGATTGGCGCGCGCGTCCAGTTGCGCGTACGTCAGCTGCGTGCCCTCGAAGACCGCGGCCAGCGACTCGGGCTCACGATGCACCTGAGCCTCGAAGAGCGAATGCATGCACGCTTCGGGGAACGGCGCTCGCGTGGCGTTCCACTCCACCAGCATTTCGTGCCGTTCCGCCGTGGTCAGCAGCGGCAATCGGGCCACTGCCTCATGGGGCTGCGCGACAGCGCCTTCGAGGAGCACGCGCAGGTGCTCTGCCATGCGAGCGGCGGTGGAAGGGGTGAAGAGGTCGGTGGTGTACTCGAGGTAGCCCTTGAGGCCTGCGTCCGTCTCCAGCACCTGAAGGGTGAGGTCGAACTTGGCGGAGAAGGTGTCGAGCTCCAGGGCCTCCAGCTTGACGCCCTCGACGGAGGCGGAGCCGCGGAAGGAGGCCTGGTAGGTGAGCATCACCTGGAAGAAGGGAGTGCGCCCCGGGATGCGCTCGGGCTTCAACTCCTCCACGAGGCGCTCGATGGGAAGCTCCTGGTGCTCCTGGGCTCCGAGCACCGTCTCGCGCACCTGGCGCAGCAGCGTGCGGAAGGAGGCGTCGGGCGCCACGCGCGTGCGAAGCACCTGGGCGTTGACGAAGAGGCCGATGAGGCCCTCCACCTCTCCGCGCGTACGGCCCGCCATGGGGGAGCCGACGGTGACGTCCTCCTGGCCGGAGTAGCGGGCCATCAGCACCTGCCAGC
>NZ_RAWE01000333.1 GCF_003611695.1 Corallococcus carmarthensis
AGGCAGGGGGCGGCGCGGGCGGGCACAACGGGCTCAAGAGCATGGTGCAGTGCCTGGGCGAGGACGCCTTCATCCGCGTGCGGGTGGGCATTGGCAAGCCGGAGGGCCCCAACGCCAAGGAGCGCGTGGCGGGCTACGTGCTGTCCAACTTCGACGACGGCGAGCGCCGGCAGCTGGAGGAGCTCATCGCCAGGGCGGCGGACATGGCGGAGAGCTGGGTGCGCGACGGGCTGGCCACGGCGATGAACCGCCACAACCGCAAGGCCTGAAGCAGCAGTCCGGCCGCTTGCCCCCTCTGCTCCGCTTGACTTTCCAGGAGGGGTCCTCTTAGAAGCCCCTTCCCCCGGAGTGTGTCCCACGCTTGCAGGGGGATGTTCTTTCAAAGCTTCCCGTGTTCAGGCACGGGCCAAGGCGCGGTGGTGACGGGCGCGCGAAGATTTCCCGTCCCCGGTGGTGACCTTCGAGGGTCACAGACCGTTTCCCCGCTCCCCGGATGGTCCGGGGGGCACTCGACCCCAAGGGGAGAGAAACATGGCAGAGACGCAGGCCGCCAAGCGGCTTCGTGAGTACGAGACCATCTTCCTGGTCAAGCCGGACCTCACCGACGACAACGTGGACAAGCTCAAGGAGCGCGTCCGCGGCATCGTTTCGCGCGAGGGCGGCAAGGTCCTCCGCTTCACGGTGTGGGGGAAGAAGAAGACCCTGTTCCCCGTGGCCAAGCAGCCGCGCGCCATCTACGTCCACACGAGCTTCCTGGGTGACGGCAAGCTGGTGGCGGAGATCGAGCGCAACCTGCGCAACCTCGACGAGGTCACCCGCTACATCTCCGTGAAGATCGCGGACGAAGTGGACCCCGAGTCCCGTCCGGTCCTCGAGGACCTGAAGCTGGCCGGCGACGTCGAGGAGACCCGTCCGGGCGCCCCCGCCGAGCGCGAGGGTGGCTTCCGTGGCGAGGCCCCGGAGTTCGCGGGTGGCGATTCGGAAGAGGAGTCCCCGGAGGAGGCGTAAGCCTTCTGACGGGACCTTCCCCCAACCTTCCAGGAAACGAGAACGTTCATGAGCAACGGCATGGATAGCAAGCAGGGCGCGGGCGCTTCCCGCGGCCCCGGTGGTGGCGGTGGCGGCTACGGCGGCGGTTCGCGCGGTGGCGACCGTGGCGGTGATCGCGGCGGTGACCGCGACCGTGGTGGTGATCGTGGCGACCGCGGCGGCATGGGCGGCGACGACGACAAGCGCGGTGGCCGCGGCTTCGGCCGCAAGAAGGTCTGCCGCTTCTGCGCGGAGAAGAACGCGTCGGTGGACTTCAAGGACCAGGCGACGCTGAAGTACTTCGTCACCGAGCGCGGCAAGATCATCCCCCGCCGCATCTCCGGCAACTGCGCGAAGCACCAGCGTGAGGTGGCGGTCGCCATCAAGCGCGCCCGCGGCATCGCGCTCCTCCCCTACAACGCGGTGGTCGGCTAGTCGCCGGTCCGCAACACAGGAGACAGGAACATGAAGGTCATTCTGCGTGAGGACATCGACAACCTCGGCAAGTCCGGCGAGCTCGTCACGGTGAAGGACGGCTTCGGCCGCAACTTCCTTCTGCCGCGCAAGAAGGCGGTCCTGGCGAGCGAGCAGAACCTGCGCCAGCTGGAGCACGAGAAGTCCGTGCAGACCGCTCGCAGCGCCAAGCTGAAGGGCGCCGCCGACGAGCAGGCCAAGAAGCTGGGCAACGTCAAGGTCACCATCAAGCGCAAGGTGGGCGAGCAGGACAAGCTGTTCGGCTCCGTCACGGTGCTGGACATCGCCGAGGCGCTGGCGTCCCAGGGTCAGCAGGTGGATCGCCGCCAGCTGCACCTGGGCGAGCCCATCAAGTCGCTGGGCAGCTACGACGTGGAGCTGCGCCTGCACCGCGAGGTGACGGCGAAGATCAAGGTCGACGTGGTGGCCGAGTAGTCCACCGCTTCACCTGAAGCGCTCCATGGCTTCACGGGAAGGGCCGTCCGGGCAACCGGGCGGCCCTTTTCGCGTCTCCAGGGCCCTGGACGTCCGGCTCGCGCCGCGGCGGGTCCGTTCCACGGCATCCGCGTGGAGGCAGGGCCGGTGGCGTGGGTATTTCAGCGGCGGACACCGCCTGGAGGTCCCCACCGCATGAACGCCCCTATCCGCTCCGCTGGCGTGCACCACCCCGACCTGGACTGGCTCCGGGTGCTGGCCATCGTCGTGCTGCACCTGTTCCACACCGGGATGATGTTCAACACCTGGGAGTGGCACGTCAAAAGCCCCCAGGCGCTGCCGGTGCTGGAGCCCGTCATGTCCGTGCTGCACCTGGTGCGCATGCCGCTCTTGATGGTCATCTCCGGCGCGGGCACCGCGTTCGCGCTCCGGCGGCGCACGCTGGGGGCCTTCGCGAAGGACCGGACGAAGCGGCTGTTGTTGCCGCTGGTGTTCGGCATGTTCGTGGTGGTGCCGCCGCAGATCTACGTGGAGCGGCTGTTCCGGGGGCAATTCGAAGGCAGCTACGCCGCGTTCTACCCGACGGTGTTCGGCTTCGTGCCCTACCCCGCGGGCAGCTTCAGCTGGCACCATCTGTGGTTCGTGGCCTACCTGTTCGTCTACTGCCTCCTGGCCCTGCCCCTCTTCGCGGCGCTGCGCACGGAGCGCGGGGAGCGGTTCCTCGCGAGGGTGGACGCGTGGCTGTCGCGAGGGGTCAACGTGTTGTGGCTCGTGGTGCCGCTGGCGCTCACCCGGGTGCTCCTGCGCGACTTCCCGGAGACGCACGCGCTGTTCGATGATCCGCGCACCTTCCTCCTCTACGGACTGCTGTTCCTGTACGGCCACCTGCTGGGCCGCTGCCCGGGCGTGTGGAATCGGCTGGTGACGCTGCGCCACGGACTGCTGGCACTCTTCCTGGCGGCGCTCGTCGTGGAGTGGGTGTGGCCGTGGCCGGTGATGCCGGTGGTGCCCGCCATCGTGGGGGGCACCGTCCTCATCTGGAGCGGGCTGCTGGTGGCGCTGGCCTACGCGCGGCACCACGTGCGCGTGTCCCCCGCGTGGCTGCCGCATGCGCAGGCGCTGTCGTATCCGTTCTACATCTTCCATCAGACGGTCATCGTCTGCGTGGGCTACCTGTGCCTGCGCCTGCCGGTGGGGCCCTGGGCCATGCTCCTCGCGGTGCTCACCGTGTCCTTCACCGTCACGCTGGCGCTGTGCGAGGGCGTGTCCCGCGTGGCGTGGCTGCGTCCCCTCTTCGGCATGAAGCCCCGTTCCGCGCGTCCCGGCGTCCTGGCTCCGGAGGCGGTGGGGTGAGGGACTGGGATGAGGCTCCGTCCAGGCAGTGGCGCTGGCCCCGGCTGCGGGTGCGTCCGGCGCTGAAGGTCCTGGCGTTCGGTCTGGCGCTGGGCGTGTGGCAGGGCAGCGCGGTGCGGCTGACGCAGCTCATGCGTCCGCATCCCGGCCACTGGGCGCCGGCGTTCATCTGGGAGATGACCAGCGCGCTGGCCGTCACGCTGCTGCTGCCCGTCCTGATGACGGCGGTGCTCAACGCGCCGTCGCCCCGCGTGGGCTGGACGCGTTTCCTGGGCATCCACGCGGCGGCGTTCCTCCTCTTCACGTCGCTGCATGTCGCGGTGATGGCGGGACTGCGGCACGTCGTCTACGCGCTGCTGGGGCTGGGGGAGTACGACCTGGGGCCTCCCGTCTACGCGCTGCCGATGGAGGCGCAGAAGGACCTGGTCACCTACGGTCTGGCCTGCGCGGTCATCGCGCTCCTGTACGAGTGGCGGGAGCGGCAGGCCCGGGCGCTGCGCTCGGCGGAGCTGGAGGGCGAGCTCCGGGCCGCGCAGCTCCAGTCGCTCACGGGCCAGCTGCACCCGCACTTCCTCTTCAACGCGCTGCACACCATCGGGTCGGTGATGTACGAGGACCTGCCTCGCACGGACCGGCTGCTGAGCGACCTGGGCCAGCTCCTCCGCGCGAGCCTGGAGCGCACCGATCCCACCTGGACGCTGGCCGAGGAGCGGGGGCACACCGAGCGTTTCGTCGCGCTGCTCGCGGCGCGCTTCGGGGACCGGCTGGAGGTGCGCTGGGACGTGGCGCCGGGGTTGGAGTCCCAGCGCGTGCCCTGCTTCGCGCTGCAGACGCTGGTGGAGAACGCGGTGAAGCACAACCAGGACCGGGTTGGAGCGCTGGAGGTGCGCATCCGCGCTCGCGCCGAAGCGGACCGCTGGGCGCTGGAGGTGGAGGACACCGGGCGTGGCTTCGAAGCGCCCTCCCCTGCTTCGGGCCCCGGCGTGGGGCTGACGCAGCTGGGGCGCGTGCTCACGTTGCTGCACGGCGACCTGGCCCGCCTGGAGCGAGGCGCTGGACCAGAGGGCGGGGCGCGCGTGACGGTGTGGCTGCCGCGAATGGAGGCCAGGTCATGACGGTGTTCCGCGTGCTGATGGAGGCCAGGTCATGACGGTGTTCCGCGTGCTGGTGGTGGACGACGAGGCGCCCGCGCGCGCGAAGGTGAAGCGCCTGCTGGAAGCCGACGCGCGCTTCACCTGCGTGGGCGAGGCCTCGGACGGAACGGAGGCGCTCGCGCGCATCGAAGCGCTGCGGCCGGACCTGGTGGTGCTCGACGTGCAGATGCCCGGCCTCACCGGCTTCGAGGTCCTGGAGGCATTGGGGCCGGACGCCTGCCCCGCCGTCATCTTCTCCACCGCCTACGAACGCTTCGCCCTCCAGGCCTTCGAGGCCCACGCGGCGGACTACCTCCTCAAGCCCTATGACGCGGGCCGCTTCACCCGGGCGCTGGACAAGGCCCATGCGCTGCTGAGCGCGGGCACGCATGGCACGGCCGCGCTGGACGCCCTGCTCGCCACGGTGGCCCGGGCCCGCCCGGAGCGCCCCCTGGAGCGGCTGGTGGTGAAGGTGGGCGAGGGCTGGGTGCCGCTGCGCCTGGACACCGTCTGGCGCCTGTCCTCGGAGGACAAGTACGTGCGGCTGTACACCGCCCAGGGCGAGCACCTAGTGCGCCAGACGCTGAGGGCCCTGGAGGAGCGCCTGGACCCCACCCGCTTCGTCCGCGTGCACCGCAGTGACCTGGTGAACCTGGAGGCCGTGGCCCGCCTGGAGCCTTGGACGCATGGGGACGGCATCCTGGTACTGAAGGACGGCTCCACGGTGATCCTCAGTCGCACCCACCGGGAGGCCTTCCTCCAGCAGTGGGGCGCCGCCGAATAGCCCGACGCGCGGGGTCGGTTCACCTGGAGGCCGGGCCCAGGTGCCACGGCGGGTCACGGCATCCCTCCCGGACCCACCGGGTGCTACAGGTCTGTTGCCTGGAAACTGGACGTTCGCTGGAACGTGTCAGACGCTGCCTGTAGAGGTTCCAAGCAGCCATGCAGAACGTCCTGGACGGTAGGGAAGGTCGGCGGGTCCACGAGGATCTCGCCGCGGAGCGCGCGGTGCTGGGCGCCGTGCTGGCGGACAACGGGCTCATCACGCCCGTGGCGGAGGTCGTCCACGCGGACGACTTCGCCAGCCCTTCGCACGCGCAGATCTTCGCCGCGATGATGCGGCTGGATCAGCAGAGCAAGCAGGTGGACCACCTGACGCTCGCGGAGGAGCTGAAGATCCTCGGCCAGCTCGTCTCGGTGGGCGGTCCCGCGTACCTGATGGGCCTGGACCAGGTCGTCCCGCTGGCGGCCAACGCCGTGCAGTACGCCCACATCGTCAAGGACCAGGCGCTGCGGCGGCGACTGGCCAACGTGGGCCGGGAGATCCAGGAGCTCGCCAGCCAGGAGACGGGCGAGCTGGACGTCCTGCTCGACGAGGCCGAGCGCAAGGTCTTCCTCCTCGCGGAGAAGAAGCGCGAAGGCGACCTGCGTCCAGTCAGCGAGCTGATGGAGCAGACGCTCGACCTGCTGGACAAGATGAAGACCGCGGCGACGGGCGTGACGGGCCTGTCCACGGGCTACATCGACCTGGACAATCAGCTGACCGGCCTGCACGCCGGTGAACTCATCATCCTCGCGGCGCGTCCCGGCGTCGGCAAGACGTCCTTCGCGATGAACATCGCGGTCCATGCGGCGCTGAAGGAGAACAAGGCGGTCGGCATCTTCAGCCTGGAAATGCCCGCGGATCAGCTCCTCATGCGTCTGCTCGCTTCCACCGCGCGCGTGGACATGAAGAAGCTGCGTGGCGGCCGGCTGTCGCCCCACGACGAGGAGAAGTTCCAGGAGATGGCGGGCGCGCTCTACAACGCGCCCATCTACATCGACGACTCCGGTGGCCTGTCCCCGTTCGACCTGCGCGCGAAGGCGCGGCGCGTGAAGCAGAAGGACCCGCGCCTGTCGCTGCTCGTCATCGACTACCTCCAGCTGATGCACCAGAAGGGCAAGGTGGAGAGCCGCCAGTTGGAAGTGGCGGAAATCTCCCGCGCGCTCAAGCAGCTGGCCAAGGAGCTGGAGGTGCCCATCATCGCGCTCAGCCAGCTCAGCCGTAAGGTGGAGGAGCGCAAGGGCGGCAAGCCCATGCTGTCCGACCTGCGTGAGTCCGGCTCCATCGAGCAGGACGCCGACGTGGTGATGTTCATCCACCGCGAGACGGAGGAAGAGGGCGGCGA
>NZ_RAWE01000334.1 GCF_003611695.1 Corallococcus carmarthensis
GGCCGCCCCCGCCGCTCCGGCGCCCGCCGCGCCCCCGAAGGCCGGCGTGCTCAAGCTGGCCATCGAGTCCATCCACCGCGACACGCTCCAGCCCCGCCGCCACTTCGACGAGACGAAGCTCCACGAGCTCACCGAGTCCATCAAGGCGCAGGGCCTGCTCCAGCCCATCCTCGTCCGGAAGAACCCGAACAAGGGCGGCGATGGCTACCTGATCATCGCGGGCGAGCGCCGCTGGCGCGCGTCCCAGGCCGCGGGCCTGAAGGAAATCCCCGCCATCATTCGCGAGGTCACGGAGGCCGAGTCCTTCGAGCTCGCCCTGGTGGAGAACCTCCAGCGCGCGGACCTCAACCCCATCGAAGAGGCGGACGGCTACCGGCGCCTGGTGGAGGAGTTCAAGCTCACGCAGGAGCAGGTGGCCCAGAAGGTCGGCAAGGAGCGCTCCACCGTCGCGAACGCGCTGCGCCTTCTGGCCCTGCCCCCGGACGTGAAGGCGATGGTGGCGGACGGGTCGCTGTCCATGGGCCATGCGCGCGCGCTGCTGGGCGTGCCCCGGCTGCCGGAGCTGCAGAACCTGGCGAAGCAGGTGACGGAGAAGAAGCTGTCCGTGCGCGACACGGAGCGGCTGGTGCAGCAGGGCAAGTCCGCGAAGGGCGGCAAGGACGCCGGGAAACCGGCGCCCAAGGTGAGCCCGCAGGTGAAGGCGCTCACGGAGGAGTTGCAGCGCCGGTTGGGCACCAAGGTTCGTCTGACGGAGAAAAGCCCGGGAAAAGGCACCCTGGAAGTCGACTTCTTCTCCTACGATGACCTCGACAGGCTGTTGAAGCTTCTGAGGAAGGAGTAGGGCGTGGCGCTCCTTGGCGGGAAGAAGGACGAAGCACCCAGCAAGCCCCTGTTCAAACGGGAGGAGGATTTCGTGTCAACGCGTCCGGGTGAGGTTCACACGCTTCTGGGTAAGGGAAGCGAGTTCGAGGGGAAGCTCTCCTTCGAAGGGCAGGTCCGCATCGACGGCAAGTTCAAGGGGCAGATCATCACCAAGGACGTGCTCGTGATTGGTGACGGCGCCCAGGTGAACGGGGATATCCAGGCCGGCACCGTCATCATCAACGGCACCGTGGAAGGCAACGTGCGCGCCACGCAGCTCATCGAGCTGAAGGCGACGGGGCAGATCCGCGGCGACATCGAGTCGCCGGCGCTGACCATGGAGCGCGGCGCGTCCTTCGACGGCAATTCCAAGATGCGGAGCCAGGGCAAGGGCGGAGGAAATCCTCCGCCGCTCGGAGAGAAGAAGTAACGGTGCACGGGCTCGCGTCCAGCGCGCGAAAGGTCCCGGGGCTCAAGGGCCTCGGGGCCGTGTCGCTCGTCTCGCTCGGCGTCCTGTTTGGCGGCTGCAAGGGCTGCCAGGACGAGACGCCGTCCGCCGGAAGTCTGGCGGAGGACGCGGGGCTGCGCTCGGGCGTGAAGGTGCCGCTGCCGCCGGGATGGTCCGCGCAGGTGGCCACCGACGGCAGCTTCCAGGCGGGCCCTCCCGGCCGCCCGGCGCTGCGTGTGGATTTGAAGCCGGGGCAGGGTGAGCAGATGCCTTCCTCGGAGACGCTGGCGGACACCGTCCGTCAGCAGATGAAGCAGTTCACGCTGTCGCTGGACCAGGAAGAGGACACCCCTTCCTTCTCCCTGCTGCGCGTGACCATGGCCCCGGCATTGAGTGACGGCGGTCTGGGCCCGGAAGCGCCCGCGTTCTTCGGCGCCCGGCGCGTGGGGGATGACCTGTTCCTCTGCGCCAGCCTGCCCGGCGCCTCCACCGAGGAAGTCCGCCTGGCCACCGAGGCCTGCCGTACCATCCAGGTCCAGGCCGCGCCCCGCTGAAAGTCCCTCCACGGGCGTGGCCTCCTCTCAAGGAGCGCGGAGCCCATGGACGACTGGCGCAAGAACCTCATCGACGACGCGGAAGGCATCGGCGAGCTGCTCGCGCGCACGAAGCGCATCGCCGTGCTGGGCATCCGTCCGGAGGCGCAGGCGGACAAGCCCGCGCACGCCATCCCGAAGTTCCTCAAGGACCACGGCTTCACCGTGCTGCCAGTCCCCACGCACGGCGAGCAGGGAAGCATCCTGGGCGAGCCCCTCTCCGCGTCGGTGAAGGACGTGCCGGGGGACGTGGACGTGGTGCAGGTGTTCCTGCGGCCGGACGACATCGACGCGCACGTGGACGCGATGCTGGCGAAGAAGCCGCACGCGGTGTGGTTCCAGCTGGGCATCCGCAATGACGCCGCGGCCGAGCGGCTGGCGCGCGCGGGCATCCGCGTGGTGCAGGACCACTGCATGAAGGTGGAGTGGAAGAAGCGCCACCCGGAAGGCCGATAAGCGACAACCGAGGGGGCCCCGGGAACGTCCTGCGCGGCCCGGGTGTCCCCATTACGTGAGACGGGTGATGTTTTCCGGTGGCTGCCACTGCGAGGGGATGGACTTCGGGACCGAGCCGAGGTGCAATTCCGTCCACGCGCTGTCAGCCGGAGTCCCCGGGACTTCCCGAAAGCCTTCCGACTTCCTAACCTTAGCCTCCCGACCTGTGTCGAGCGTCTGCCCGTCGCGGGTCTTCACGCTGTGCCCCTCGTAAGGAGTCCGCGCATGACGCTCACCGAGATGCTTCCCCTCCCCCTGGCCGTCGTGGAGATCGGGCCCCTGGGTGAGCAGCTAGCAGCGGCGGGGGGACTGGTCATCACCGCGGCCGCCGCGCTCTGGGCCGCGTGGACCCGCCCGGAGCAGCAGCCGGCTCCGGTGCCGGTGCCCGTGCGCCGCAATCCTCCGCGCCGCCGCTAGGCCGCACCGCCGCACCCGTCGTCACCTGGATTCGGGCCCGGGCCCGGCGCGCTTGGAAGCAGCGCCGGGCGGCCCCCGCCAGAGCGGCGCTCCCGCTCAGCGCTTCATCGCCAGCGACAGCGCGAAGTCTCCGTCCGCGTCCGTCCACCACGCGGCCAGGTCGAGGCCCGCGTCGCTGAGCTCCGCCTGCACCTGCTCGCGACAGAACTTGCAGCTCACCTCCGTGCGCAGACATTCGCCTTCCGCGAACTCCACGCGCCGCCCCAGGTCCTCCAGCCACACGGACTGGGCCTTGCGCGAGATGAGCCGCATCTCGATCCACTTGTTCGCTTCGTCGAACGGGGCCAGGTGTTCGAAGGCCTCCGGGTCGAAGTCCGCCTTCAGCTCGCGGTTGAGCACGCGCAGCACGTTGCGGTTGAAGTCCGCCGTCACGCCCGCGCTGTCGTTGTAGGCGGCGAACAGGCGCTCGCGGTCCTTGATCAGGTCCGTGCCCAGCAACAGCCCGTCCCCCGGCTTGAGCCCTGACGCCAGCTCGCGCAGGAACAGCGCGCGCTGCGCGGGCTTCAGGTTGCCGATGGTGCCGCCCAGGAAGGCGATGAGCCGCCGGCCGCCCCCCGGGATGCGGCCCAGGTGCTGCTCGAAGTCGCCCACCACCGCGTGCACGGCGATGCGCGGATACTCGCGCGCAAGTCCCTCCGCTGCCTTGCGCAGGAAGGCCTCGCTCACGTCGAAGGGCACGAAGCGCTGGAGCTGTCCGGCCGCGTCCATCGCGTCCAGCAGGAGGCGCGTCTTCTCACTGGTGCCGCTGCCCAATTCCACCAGCGTGTCCGCGCCGCTCAACCGCGCGACGTCGTCCGCGTGGGCGCGGAGGATCTCGCGCTCGCGCCGCGTCGGGTAGTACTCCGGCAGGCGGGTGATGTCGTCGAAGAGCTGGCTGCCGCGCTCGTCGTAGAGCCACTTGGGGCTCAGCTCCTTGGGCCCGTGGCAGAGCCCCTCCAGCACCTCCACGCGGAGCGCGCGCTGCGCGTCCCCGGGCCTCACGTGGACGTCCACCTTCACACCCGGCGCCGAGTAGCCATCCGCGACGCGCGCCTCGCCCTGCTCCGACCTCATCCTCATGCGATCCTCACCTCACGTCCCGTGCACAGCGAAAGCCGGCGAAGATCTGCCGGCGGATGGGGAAGTCCCAGTTGCGGAAGCTGTTGCGCACCGCCACCGGCGCGCTCGCCCAGGCGCCGCCACGCAGCACCTTGGACGTGTCGCCGAAGAAGACCTCCGAGTACTCGCGGTACGGAAAGGCCCGGAAGCCCGCGTACGGCTGGAAGTCGCTGGCGGTCCACTCCCAGACGTCGCCCAGGAGTCCCCAGACGCCGTCCGCGCTGCGCCCCAGCGGATGGCTGCCCACGGGTGACGGCCCCCAGCGCGTCCCGCCCAGGTTGGCGTGCGCGTCCGTGGGCGCGGCGTCCCCCCAGGGGTGCGCGCGAGAGACGCCGTCACTGCCCTGCGCGGCCTTCTCCCACTCGGCTTCGGTGGGCAGGCGCTTGCCGGCCCAGCGCGCGTACGCGTCCGCCTCGTACCAGGACACGTGCTGCACGGGTTCGTCCTTGGGCAGCGGCTCCACCGTGCCGAAGCGGCGGCGCAGCCAGACGTGCTGGCCCTGCGGACTCCAGAAGAGCGGGTGGGCAATCTTCTCCGCCTGGATCCACGCGAAGCCCTTGGGGTCCCACCAGCGCGGATCCGCGTAGCCGCCGGACTCCACGAACACGAGGAAGTCCCCCGTGGTGACGGGGTGCGCGTCCAGGAGGAAGGGCGCCACGTCCACGGTGTGCCGGGGGCGCTCGTTGTCGTAGGCCCACGGGTCGTCGCCGCCCAGGTGCACCGGGCCGCCCGGGATGAGGACCTCGTGCTGGGGCACCGCGCCGGGCTGGGGGCGCAGGGCCTCCACCGGGTGGTACTCCACATGCGTCATCAGTTGCAGCGTGGCGGCCAGCGTCTCCGCGTGCTGCTGCGCGTGCTGCGCCACCATGCCGAAGACGAAGCCGCCGTGGAGCAGCGGATCCGCGCTGTCCTCGGGCAGCGTCTCCAGGTGCGCGTCCACCGCCGAGCGCACGCGGGTGGCGTAGGCCCAGGCGGCCTCCGGCTCCAGCAGCGGCAGCGTGGCGCGGTTGCCGCGCGGGTGGCGGAAGGCGTCGTAGATGGCGTCGAACGCGGGGTCCGTGAAGGCCGGAGCGCCCAGCGCGCGCAGCAGCCACTGCTCCTCGTAATTGGCCACGTGGGCCACGTCCCAGACCAGCGGGGACATGAGCGGCGAGTGCTGCCGCATCAACTCCACTTCCGGCAGCGGCGCGAGCATCGCCTGGATGCGCTCACGCCCCGCCTCCAGCTCCCGCCTGGCCCGGGCCTTCCACGGCTCGGCCACGCGGACGCGGGCACTTCCCTGCTCCTGGCTCCTCAGCGACATGGTCGGCCCAAGGTAGGAAGGGGCTCCGGGGCCCGCTAACCCCCCGGGCCCCCTTGGTGGGAGGAACCCGTGAGGGAGCACACGTTTGCGAGCCTGCTTCCCCTCCGTGATGGCCCCCACTCCTAACCAGCGGAGGCGCAGCTGTCGGGGAATTCTGGACCGAAAGGTTCGTTTCTGTCCAAATAATGCGCCCGGACCACGGCCGCCGCCCAGCGGGGATGGCCGCGGGTGGAACGCGCGAAGGGTTCCCGGTGGCCGGGCAGCGTCCTCACGGGTCCTAGGCTCCAGAGCGGACGCCTCCGCCCCCAAAGGGCCTCCCTCCGGGGCCGCCATCTGTCCACCAGTCGGCGGGGTATTCCGGGAAGGCGTGTCCGTGTGGGGGAGGGGGTCTCTATGCTGCGGGACATGGTTCAGCCCGTGCCGCACAAGCCCGTGCTCGTGGTGGAGGACGACGAGGATGCTCGCGCCGCCATCGCCGAAATCCTGGAAGCGGAAGGCTACGAGGTGGCTGTCGCCGCCAATGGCCAGGAGGCCCTGGACGAGCTCCAGCACCTGCCCATGCCGAGCCTCATCCTCCTGGACCTGCGGATGCCCGTGATGGACGGCCCGGAGTTCCTGCGCCACCTGCGCGCGGACTGGCCCCGGTTGAAGTCCGTGCCGGTGCTGCTGCTGTCGGGCGTGGGCACGGAGGCGCTGCCGGACACGGGCGGGCTCTTGAAGAAGCCCATCGTCCCGGACGAGCTGGTGGCCACCGTGGGCCGGCTGTCCGGGCGGATCGCGTGAGTCCGCCAAGCCGGCGGGCCTCACGCGCGGGGCCCGTGGGCGTTGCGTGTGTCAGCCCAGCCGCGTCACCGCGAGCAGCGTGAGCGTGCTGGCGCGCGGGTCCTTCTCGTAGAGCAGCTCCAGGTCGTGGCCCTCCACGCGGTGCCGCGCGGGTCCCGCCACCGAGTCCTGGGACCTCGACCGCTCCGCCAACCGCGCCAGGGCCTGTTGCAGGGCCTCGAACGCTTCGGAGGACATGCGCCCCACTTCACGCCACGCGGGCGGCGCGTAGTGGACGCGATACGGAAGGACCAGGCGGTTTCTTGCGGAAGACTGGGACACGGGTTCGGTTCCTCGACGCGAACCGCTATTGCGAACCGCATGCCTGCTGAACACTGCCGGGAATTCCGGGCACTTTCGCGGTGGGTCGCCGCGGACGTCTGAAGAAGTTACGGGCTGGCCAAAAATCGTGGGGGAAGAAATGACTGCCCGTATGGCAGGCCCGGCAGGGGGGTGAAGAGCCCCTGTCCGTCCGTCCGGGTGGGGCTGGGG
>NZ_RAWE01000335.1 GCF_003611695.1 Corallococcus carmarthensis
GCCCACCCTCCCTCTCAGGAGGACTGCCGGAAGGCCCCTCCGGCACCACCTTGCCGCCTGCCTGCCAGGGGACTCGGGAGGTCGGGTGGGAGCCCCTTCACCGGCCTCAACCATTTTGCGTACAAACGGACTTGCACTCCAGGCCGGATGCATATAACTTCACCGTCGACTGCCAGGACCGCTTATAAAAATAAGGTTCCAAGCCCCATGGACGCCCTGGATTATCGCATCTTGGACATGCTTCAGCGCGATGGCCGGGCCACGCAGCTGGAGCTGTCACGTGGGGTGAAGTTGTCCCAGCCGGCGGTCGCGGAGCGCATCCGCAAGCTGGAGGAGAAGGGCGTCATCACCGGCTACACGGCGCGCGTGGACGCGACGCAGCTGGGCAAGGACATCACCGCCTTCATCGGGGTGAGCATCGAGCACCCCAAGCACTTCGAAGGCTTCGCGAAGAAGGTGGCGGAGCTGGAGGACGTGCTGGAGGCCCACCGGGTCGCGGGGCAGGACTCGTACGTTCTGAAGGTGAAGACCGCGAACACGCGGACGCTGGACTCGCTGCTGGTGGAGACGCTGCGCACCATCCCGGGCGTCACCCGCACGAGCACCACCATCGTCCTGTCGACCTTGAAGGAAGACACGCACGTGCGTGTCCCCGATGTGCTGTTGAACGGAGAATGAACATGAGCGCGGACGCTATGAGTGCACCCCTGCCCCCTCCTCCGGCCTACCGGCTGTCCCAGCGCATGTCCCGGATGAAGACGTCCGCGGTGCGCGAGATCCTCAAGATCGCCGAGCGCCCCGACATCCTCTCCTTCGCCGGCGGCCTGCCCGCCCCGGAGCTCTTCCCGCTGGACGCCATCGCCAAGGCGTTCGAGGAGACCTTCGCGACGGAGGGGCGCCCCGCGCTCCAGTACAGCACCACGGAGGGCTTCGCCCCCCTGCGCGAGTGGATCTCCTCGCACCTGGCGCGCAAGGGCCAGCACGTGCACGCGGACCAGGTGCTCATCACCAGCGGCTCGCAGCAGGGCCTGGACCTGGTGGGCAAGGTGCTGCTCGACCCCGGCGACCTCGTCGTGGTGGAGGACCCCAGCTACCTGGCGGCGCTCCAGACCTTCGGCGGCTACGAGGTGGAGTTCGCCACCGTGCGCAGCGACGACGCGGGCATGGACACGGATGACCTGGCGGCCTTGGTGAAGAAGAAGGGCCCGCCGAAGCTGCTCTACGTCATCCCCAACTTCCAGAACCCCAAGGGCACCACCCTGTCGCTGGAGCGCCGCAAGGCGCTGGTGCGGCTTGCGCAGGAGCACCGCTTCATCATCCTGGAGGACGACCCGTACGGCGAGCTGCGCTTCAAGGGCGTGCACCTGCCGTCGCTCGCGTCGCTGGACGACCAGGGCGTGGTGCTGTCCCTGTCCACCTTCTCCAAGACGCTGGCCCCCGGCCTGCGCCTGGGCTGGGTGACGGGGCCGCGCCCGCTGCTCAAGTCGCTCACCATCGCGAAGCAGGCCACCGACCTGCACACCGCCACGCTCGCGCAGCGCGCCACCGCGCGGCTCTTGACCACGTTCGACTACGCGGGCCACATCCAGGCGCTGATGCCCGTCTACGCCGAGCGCGCCAACGCGATGCTGTCCGCGCTGGAGGCCCACATGCCCAAGGGCACGAAGTGGACCCGGCCGGACGGCGGCATGTTCCTCTGGGTGGAGCTGCCCCAGGGCCTGGACGCGGCCACGCTCTTGCCCCGCGCCGTCGAGCAGAAGGTCGCCTTCGTCCCCGGCGCCCCCTTCTTCGCCAACGACCAGAAGCCCCAGTTCATGCGGCTGAACTACTCCAACCGCCCGCCCGACCTCATCACCGAGGGCATGCGCCGGCTGGGCGCCGTCATCTCCGACGCGCTGTAGGCGCTTCCGTCGTTCAGGCAGGCCGGCCCCCAACGCACCGCGTCGGGGGTCCGGGCCTCATGAGAAGTTGAAGCTTGATTCAGGTTTCAGCCTCCGCGGCGCTGGCCAGCGCCTGCGCGGTGTGCGTACCCTGCGCGCGTTTTTTCGGACACGCCCAAGGAGAGGCACATGCAGCTGAAGGACCTGAAGATCATCGTGACGGGTGGCGCGCAGGGCATGGGCGCGCACTTCGCCCAGCGCATCCATGAGGCGGGCGGCCAGGTGGCCGTTGGCGACGTCAACGAGGAGAAGCTCGCGGCGCTGCCCGCGGGCATCCACCGGCGCAAGCTGGACGTGTCCAACGAGCAGGACGTCACGGACTTCGTGCAGTGGGCGCACGGCGCCATGGGCGGCCTCAACGGCCTCATCAACAACGCGGGCATCCTGCGCGACGCGCTGCTCGTGAAGAAGGACCGCACCACCGGCCAGGTGAAGAAGCTGTCCACCGCGGACTGGAACGCCGTCATCGGCGTGAACCTCACCGGCGCCACGCTGATGGTGCGCGAGGTCGTCACGAAGATGGTGGAGACGGACCAGCGCCCCGGCGTCATCGTGAACATGTCGTCCATCGCCCGGCACGGCAACCGCGGCCAGTCCAACTACGTGTCCGCCAAGGCCGCGCTCGCCGCCAACACCGTCACCTGGTCGCGCGAGTTCGCGCCGTTCGGCATCCGCGTGGGCGCCATCGCCCCGGGCATGATTGAGACGCCCATGACGCAGGGGATGAACCAGAAGGCCCGCGACGCGCTGGTGGCCGCCATCCCGGTGGGCCGCATCGGCGAGCCCGAGGACATCTGGGTGGCCGTGAAGTTCATCGTGGAGTGCGACTACTTCAACGGCCGCACCATCGACGTGGACGGCGGCCACAACTTCTAGGCCGCACGCTTCAACCGCGCTCCGGACTCAGGCGCTCTTGCGCTTCCGGGGCGCGGCCCGCGTGGCCTTCGCGCCCACGCCCTTCTGCGCCGGGGCCTTCACGTCCACCCAGCGCTCCGCCCACTTGCCCAGCTCGTCGATGACCTTCCAGAACGCCTGACCCTTCTCCGTCAGCCGGTACTCGGAGCGGATGGGCGGGCCCGGGTCGACGTGGCGCTCCAGGATGCCTTCGGCCTCCAGGTCCTTGAGCCGCTCCGACAGGACGCGCTCGCTGATGGTGCCAATGCGCTCCGTCAGCTCCCCGAAGCGGCACGGCCCGTCCATCAGGATGCGCAGGATGACGCCCGTCCAGCGCCGGCCCAGCAGGTCGGCCGCCGCCAGGAACCGGTTGCACAGCGGGTGCAGGTCGTCATGCATCGTGTCGCCTCCGTCCCGAGTATAGCGCCCGCCCCCTCCTCCCGGCACGGACTTACTTTTTGGAAGTTGCTTGCGAAATGAAAGTGACGCGAGTAGCCATGGGGTGTTCGCAACGGAGGACGACACGCATGGCGACGACGAACACGGCCCTGGACGCGGGCGCGCTGGAGCAGCTCTTCACGGAGGCCCGCACGTACCCGGGCTGGCAGGACCGGCCGGTGACGGACGAGACGCTGCGCCGCATCTATGAGCTGGCGCGCATGGCGCCCACCGCGGTCAACAGCCAGCCGGTGCGCCTGGTGTTCGTGAAGAGCCGCGAGGCCAAGGAGCGGCTCAAGCCCGCGCTGTCCCCGGGCAACGTGGACAAGACGATGCAGGCGCCGGTGACGGTCATCGTGGCGTACGACACCGCGTTCCACGAGCAGATGCCCAAGCTGTTCCCCGCGCGCGACATGAAGAGCGTCTTCGCGGCCATGACGCCGGAGGCGCGCGAGCAGTCCGCCTTCATGAACGGCTCCCTGCAGGGCGCCTACGTCATCCTCGCGGCGCGCGCGCTGGGGCTCGACTGCGGCCCCATGGGCGGCTTCGACAAGGCGAAGGTGGACGAGGCCTTCCTCCTGGGCACCGGCTGGAAGTCGAACTTCCTCATCAACCTGGGCTACGGCGACGCGGCGAAGCTCTTCCCCCGCAACCCGCGGCTGTCCTTCGAGGACGCCTGCCGTCTGGTTTGAAATCGTCCAATCCCAGACAACACACTGGTCCCGCCGTTCAGTGGCCTTCGGCCGCTACAATCCTGAGTTTCTAGGTTAATCAGGAAGAAGCCGCCCCGCCGTCAGTTCCACAGGGGTGAACGCGGCGAGCGAGCCTCTTCCCGGTGCGAAACGTGGGCGCCCCCCAACGCGGGTGCCCGCCTTTTCGCGAGGCGGCATAGACCGCCGGAGGGCCGCCTTCCGTTACAAGGGAAGCGGGGCCCCGAATGGAAGGCTTCGCGGTGGAGCGGGCCTAGTACAGCTGTTCGAGCGGCATCATCGTGCCCGCCTCGAACTCCGGCGCGCGGCGCAGCTGGTCCAGCACGCGCGGGGCGCACCTCACGTGCAGCATGGGCAGGGAACCGCCCGGCTCGCTCATCGCGCGGACGGCGCCCACCAGCTGGTGTGCCTCCAACCAGCGCATGAAGCTCTCGCGAAAGCGGGCGTTCTCCGCCTGGCCTTCCTTGTAGAGGTCCGCGCGCGAGCGCATGGGGGCCCGTGAGGACGCAGGAGCGCTCTTCGGCGCGGCCGGCTCCCGGGGCATCACCGTGACGTCGATGTCGCCGCCCGGCTGCGCGTCGCGCTCCTGGCCACGCGCGCCCGGCAGCGCACGCACCGTGCCTCCGCTGCCAGGCAGCGGACGCACGGCGGCGACGGAGGACATCCGGGCCGAAATGTCTTGGGGTTCGCCCGGCACGCCATTCTTCCTGCGCATGGCCACATCCTCCCCAGGTCCGGTGCTCACGTGGCACCGGCCCCGGCAACTACCGCGTCACCTGAAAACAGCCAGGCCCTTCCCCGTCCGGTGGTTCGCCGAGCGAGGAAGCTTGATGGCATTGGCCAGAATCAAATCTCTCACTTCCAATGCCGTCAAGTCAGGGGCACGGCAACGATACAGTGCAGCGATACCCGCGACATAAGGCGCCGCCATGCTCGTGCCGCTCATTCGTTCATAGAACGCCTGATTATTGCAGCGGCGTTCAGTAGACGAATACACGTTCACCCCGTAGCCCATGACATCAGGCACGACGCGACGCCCCACGGAGCCGCTGGCGGAGAAAGTGGCCACGGTGCGCTCGAAGTCGACTGCCCCCACAGCCAGGGCCTCGGGAAAGGCCGCTGGGTAACCAACCGTGTCGGGTCCACTGTTACCCGCCGCGACAATGGGCAGGATGTTGCTGTCCAGAAGCCGACGCAGCATGGCCTGCAGGGCGCGCTGGTTGAGCAGGTAGTCCGCCTCGGAGATGCCCGGAGGCGGCTGCAGCGGGAAACCCAGCGACAGGTTGACGACGGCGGGACGTGACGCGTTCTCCGGACGGCTGAACTGGTGCAGCAACCACTCCATGCCGGCGGCCACGCGGCCCAGGCTGGTGCGGATGGTCTCCGACTCGATGACGGACGCGGCGTACAGGTCCACCTCCGGCGCGACGCCGTGGTGCACGCCCGCGGCGATGCCGCACACGTGGGTGCCGTGGCCGTCCGGGTCGAAGCCGCGCACGTCTCGCGCCGGGTTGTGCGGCGAGTTGGGGAAGAGCGAGACGTAGCGGAACTGGATGGTCTTGCTCGCGTGCTCCGGGTGGTCCGCGTCCACGCCGGTGTCCAGGATGCCCAGCATCACGCCCGCGCCCCGGATGCCCTGGGCGTGCGCCAGGGGGACACCGGATTCATCAGGCCACTCACGCTGCGCGAGCGAGCTCAT
Organism: Corallococcus carmarthensis; assembly: GCF_003611695.1. Taxonomy (GTDB): domain Bacteria; phylum Myxococcota; class Myxococcia; order Myxococcales; family Myxococcaceae; genus Corallococcus; species Corallococcus carmarthensis. The sequence goes on from NZ_RAWE01000335.1 coordinate 5,682, forward strand.
GCCGCGGTTGCGCGGCCCCGTCTGGCCGGCGGACACCGGGCCGGGGAAGGACAGGGGCACCACGTCCGGGATGAACTCGAACTCCGCCGCCAGCTCGCCCCGGGCCGCGCTCTCCGCGTCCTGGGAGTAGAAGTGCGCCATGGTGGCGCCGATGAGCGGCATGAAGCGGTAGCTGCCGGCTTCCGTGCCGGCCTGCTCCGTCACGGGTGCGCCCGGCATGGGCGTGGCGTCAACGTCGCTGGCCTTCTTGCCGCGGCCGCGCTTGCGGCCCCGGGGCTCCTGGCCGCTGACGGCGGGCTTCACGCCAGGCAGCGTGGCCGACCTCAGGCCGAGCGCGGTGAGGGCATCCGGTGCCTTCTGGCCCGCGCTGAAGCGCAGCGCGGTGCTGCGGCTGAGGACGCGCTCGCCCTGCGCCGTGCCACGCACTCCGGGCCGGGCCTGCGTCTCGATGGACTCCTTGGGTACCAACAGGAAAGACTTCATGGCTGTGCTCCTTGAACCGCCTATCCGCGCCGGGCCCCGAAGGAAGAGCACCTGCGGTACGACCGCGCCCACCTGGGGACCCTGACAAGCCCCTTCGGATCCGGTGGGTCGGGCTCGCGGGCGTCGCCCGGAGCCGTTGCATCACCTGCCCTCCCCTCTCCCCTTGTTCAGGGGTCCAACCGGGGGATTTGACCTCGACCCCCTGACAAAAAATCACGGGATTCCCGTAATAGACACCTCTTGTCTGGGGTCTCGGTCCTCACTCGGCTTCCCCGAACCTCCGGAAACACAACGGATTCCCTCCGCGGGACGAGGGCAGTGGCAGGGGGCGCACACGGGCTCTGTCCGCCAGCGGATGTGGGGAAGGGGCAGGCA
>NZ_RAWE01000336.1 GCF_003611695.1 Corallococcus carmarthensis
GCCGGAGCGCGCGCGGCGGCCGGAGGCGGCGGGGCGGCGGGACGCGGGGCGGGCGCCGGCGTCTGGGATTGCAGTGACGAGGCGAGCAGCAGCGCAACGGGGAGCATCGGAGTTCCTTGGGGTGAAGCAGGTGCGGCAGCGGACCTGCAAGGGAGCGTGAATGGGCCGGCTCCCTTTCCGGCGCGAACTTCTTAGCGCATGCGGGACATGGAGCGTCCTGACCTTCTAGGCTCGAAGTGAGGGTCCTTGCCGGACCCGGTACGTGAGGACCCGCCCTTGAGGCCCACCCTGCTCCCGCTGCTGTTCGCGCTGTCGCTGTGGCCCGCCGTCGTCCCGGCGGCGCAGAAGGTCACCGTGCCGGTGGACGTGGGCGTGGGGCCGGCGGTGTTCGTGTTCTCCGGCCCCATCGCGGACGACCAGTTCCTGCACACGGGGCTGAAGCTGTCGGTGGACGCGGTGCTGGACAAGGAGTGGCTGCGCAAGAACCAGCGCGCCATCCCGGCGCGCTACCGGAAGCAGGCGAAGCAGATGGAGGAGGTCCGCATCTCGCCGTCCATCTTCATCCCGGACTCGTTCATCATCTCGCCGAAGTATCGCGACACGGGGATGTACGGCGTGACGTTCAAGCCGCTGGGCGTGGGGCTGCCGCTGTCGTCCAGTCCGGTGCGCTTCAAGCTGGGCGTGGGGCTGGTGTTGACGTACGCGTACATCTTCTCCGACACGCTGCCGGACACGCACTTCCTGCGGCCCGGGGCGAGCCTGGGCGCGGACCTGGAGTTCCAGCTGGCGAAGAGCTTCCTCGTCAGCGTGGGCTGGGAGTCCACCTTCTACGTGCCGCAGGAGCTGGGCGGGCTGGGGCTGCCGGACTCGCTGGGCGACGGCATCTTCCACGTGGGGCAGGCGTACCTGCAGCTGCATTTCCGGTTCCCGTACACCACGACGCTGTAGCGCTCGCGCGCGGGCGGGGCGCGCGTCTAGCCTGCCCGGCACCATGTCCCTCGTCCTCGCCACCGACGCGCAGAAGACGCAGCGCGATGCCGTCACCCATGCCGCGTGGGGTTCGCCCCTGAGCGTGCCGCAATACCAGGAGCGCGAAGCCCGGCTGCGCGCGCACCCGTGGAGCCGCGAGGGCATGAACACGTGGCTGTGGCTGGCGGACGACGGCCGGGTGCTGGCGTCGTGCGAGACCTTCCACACGGACAGCTTCCTGCGCGGCGCGGACGGACAGCTCACCCCGGGCGACAGCTACGCCATCGCCAGCGTCTATACCGAGGAGCACCTGCGCGGACGGGGACACGCCACGCGGCTGATGGACGCCGTCGCCGCGGAGCTGGAGCGGATTGCGCCGCGTCCCCACTCGGTGGTCCTCTTCTCCGACGTCGGGGCGCCGCTGTATCGCCGGTCGGGCTACGTGGAGGTGCCCGCGTGGGACTGGCAGCTGGACGCGGCCGATGCACCGGGGGGACGGCCCGTGGATGGTGGGCTGCGGGAGACGGATGTGGCGGCGGCGCTCGCGCGGATGCGCCAGCCGGAGGTGCCCTTCTTCCTGTGGCCCAGCGCCACGCAGGTGGACTGGCACCTGGAGCGGGAGCGCATCTACGCGGAGCTGCTGGCACGGCCCCGTCCCCAGACCTGTGGCGCGGTGGTGGGTGAGTCCACCGCGCTGTGGATGATGAACGCGCGCTACGGCGAGTTGATGGTGTTGATGCTGGATGCGCGGGACGCCTCCGCGGCGGAGGCGCTGCTCACGGAGGCGCGCCGCGTGGCACATCAGGCGGGACTCAAGCGCGTGGTGTGGTGGGAGGAGGCAGCGACGGCGCCCCTCCTCACGGGAGTTCCCGGCGCCGTGCGCGTGCAGCGGGATGGGTCGCTGCCCATGCTGCGGCCACTGCGCGCGGACCTGCCTCCCGCGCCGGAGGTCCCCTTCCCTCGCGCCCTCTGGGTGTGACCTACGCGGCCAGGGCGGAGAGGCCCTGGAACAGGGCCTGGGCCTGCTCGCGCGAGGGCAGGCCCGCGTCGTGGATCAGCGGCGCTGGCGGATGGTGGCCGTCCACCTCTTCGCCCAGGGCCCGAAGCGCGTCCCGCCGCGCCTGGTGCAATCGCTCCCGCTGGGCCGCGCTCGAGTGCTGCCGTGCCCAGGCATCCACGGCCCACGCCAGCTCCGCGTGCCGCACCTCATCCCGGGCGATGGCGCGCAGCGTGCTCCGCACCTCCGGGTCCCTGGCGGTGCGTCCCTGCCAGCCCGCGATGAAGGCACCGAAGGTCTCCCGCACACAGCCCTCCACGGCGTTCTCCAAGAGCATCTCCTCCAGCGAGCGGGGCTCGAACGGCGGCAGGTCCACCTCCGGCATCGTCGCGCCGTGACGCTGGGCCAGCGCCTGCATCGCGCGCGTGTGACGGACCTCATCCCCCGCGCAGCGCCGGGCCGCTCTGACCAGGGCCTCCGGTGCGCCGTGCGCCTTGAGTTCGTCCGCGAGCCGCAGGAAGGCCGGCACCGACGCCGCCTCCAGCCAGGCTGCCTGTGAGAACAGGGCTCCGAGCACGCCACCGGCATCCCCCCGGACGGCTTGTCTCAAGCCCTCCGGGCGGCGTCCGTCGCCGCCGAGACAGCTGTCGTATTCGCAGATGAGCTCCGCGCCTCCGCTGGCCATGCTGCTGGCCGAACAACCCCGAAGCGGGAGGTAGTCAGGATGCCCGGGGCAGGTCCGGCACGAGGGCGTCGAGGGCAGGCTTCCATCCGCTTCCAGCTCGAGGGGGCCCCCGCTCAACAGCGAGGGGTTGGGTGTGCAGATGGGCCTCCCTTCGTCCTCTCCGCCACAGGCCAGCCCCCCGGGCAGCAGGGGAGCGGCCAGCAGGAGGCCGTAGAGGGTGCGGCGCAACATCGGGTGCTTCGGAATCACCGCCAACGTCCGACGTGACATGGGAACCTCCGCGCCTCCATCCCTGGAAAGCGTTCTGGTTGCCCGACCTCCGGCCCGGTGGGGACGGCGACCTTAACCCGGATGTGTCAGGCGTCGACAGGTCCCCTAGGATGCCCCCCATGGCTGAGCGAAGGCGCATCATCGAGGGCTCCTGGAACTGCACGTCCTGCGGCGCGAAGAACATCCCGGCACGTCACAAGAACTGCCCCTCCTGCAACAATCCGCGGGAGCTCAGCGGCAAGGAGTCCGAGTTCGACTTCGGTGACGTGGATGCGGCTTCCGGCAAGTCCACCCGCGAAGGCGTCACCGACGACCAGGCCCTGGACATGGCCGGTGCCGGTGAGGACTGGTTCTGCGCCTACTGCGGCGCGGCCAACCGGGGCGACGGCAAGCGCTGCCGGCAGTGCTCCGCGGAACGGGGCTCGGATGCGAAGGCCGCGACCCTGGCGGACCTGGGCCCCAAGCCGCCGCCGAAGCCCGAGCCCAAGCCCCGCCGCTTCGGGAAGGTGACGCTCATCGTGGTGGGCATCCTCAGCTCATGCTGCCTGGGCACCTGCGCGGTGGGCATCTGGGGCAACCTCAAGCATGAGCTCAAGGGCGAGGTGGTGGCGACGAACTGGCGCCGCGCGCTGGTGCAGGAGCGCTTCCAGCCGGAGACGCGCACGGGCTGGCGGGACGAGCTGAGCGCCACCGCGCCGCGCATGCCGGTGAACGGCTCGGGCGAGGTCGCGGGCGTGGCGAACATCCGCGACTGCGTGTCCCGGCAGCGTGGCACCCGCCGGGTGGCGGACGGCACCCAGCGCGTGTGCCGGACGAAGTCGCGCAAGGTGGCCTGCGGCACCGAGGAGAAGTGCACCCGCCGCGACAAGGGCAACGGCTTCGCCGAAGAGGTCTGTCACGACGTGACGAAGTACTGCAACGAGTCCTACGAGGACTGCGACACGGAGACGCGCTACCGCAACGAGCCCGTCTACGCGCAGCAGTGCGCCTACGACACGTACGTGTGGAAGCCCGTGGACACGCGCGAACTCAAGGGCACGGAGGGGCCGCCGCGCTGGCCGGAGCTCACCGCCGGGACGAACGAGCGGGTGCGGCGCGAAGAGGACTACACCGTGCTGGTGCGCTACGACGACGGCGGCGTGAAGCAGCACGAGGTGAAGCCCACGCGCGAGGAGGAGTTCGCCGCGTGGAAGAAGGGCCAGGGCGTCACGCTCACCGTGACGAACCTGGGCAAGGTGGAGCAGGCCGTCCGCCGCTGAAGCGCATCGTCAAGGAGTCTCATGGAGTGCACCTGCTGTGGCGCCTGCTGCGTGGCGCCGGACATCGCCGCGCTGGACAAGCCCCTGGGGCTGCGATGCCCGCACCTGGGCGCGGACAACCTGTGCACCGTCTATGAGCGGCGGCCCCAGGTGTGCCGGGACTACGCGGCGGACGAAGTGTGCCGCCGCATCGAGGCCCCCACCCTGGAGGAGCGCGTGCACAACTACCTGGCGCTGTTCCAGCTCACCGCGGAGGCGGAGACCGTGCGGAAGTCCGGCTGCGCCTCCATGCGGATGGCGCGCGCCATCAGGGAGCGGAAGTGACGTTCCAGCCCACCGAGCCGTTCGTTCCCGCGCCGGGCATTCGCGGCGCTCATGCGCAGACCATCTACGCGTCGGTCGTGCGTCCCACCCGCGTGCCGCCCCTGCGCCGGGAGCGGCGAGACTTGCCTGACGGGGACTTCGTCGACCTGGACACCTTCGACGGTCCAAAGGGCGCCCCACACGTGGTGGTGCTGCACGGCCTGGAGGGGTCGTCCCAGGCGGGCTACGTCACGGAGGTGCTGCGGGGCGCGGCGAAGCGCGGTTGGGGTGCCACGGCGATCAACTTCCGCTCGTGCAGCGGAGAGCCGAACCGGCTTCCCCGGGCGTACCACTCCGGCGACACGGCGGACACGCTGCTGGTGATGGCGGACGTGCGCGAGCGCGTCACCGGACCGATGCTCGCGGTGGGCTTCTCGCTGGGCGCCAACGTGCTGTGCCGGCTGCTGGAGGAGACGGGCGATCAGGCGCCCGTGGCCGCCGCCGTTTCCATCAGCGCGCCGTACGACCTGGACGCGTGCTGCCGGAAGCTGGATGGCGGCAGTGGCTACCATTGGCTCTACCGCGAGCGGTTCCTGCGCACGCTCAAGAGCAAGGCCCGCGCGAAGTTGCAACGGTTTCCGGGCGCGTTCGACGGGGCGCGCATGGAGGCGGCGCGCACCATCCGCGGCTACGACGATGTCGTCACCGCGCCACTGCATGGCTTCCGGGACGCGACGCACTACTACCGGGAGGCGGCGTCAGGGCCCAGGCTCGCGGACATCCGCCGGCCCACGCTGCTCCTGAGCTCCGCGGATGATCCGATGCTGGAGGCGCCGGTGATTCCGCACTCGGCGCGGGACAACCCGTTCCTCAGCGTGGTGCTGACGGAACAGGGCGGCCACGTGGGCTTCGTCGCGGGCCGCTTGCACCGTCCGTACTTCTGGGCGGAGGCCCAGGCGCTCGTGTTCTTCGAGCAGGTGCTCGCCCGCTGATCAGCCGAAGAAGAAGGTGAAGCCGAGTTTTCCGGACGGCTGCACGGTGCGCATCATCCACGACTTCGTCTCCATTGGAGACAGCGAGTCGCGGAAGGGCTCGTCCAGCTTCTGGAGGCTGGGCACGTCCATCTCCATGAGGCTCATGCCACCGCGCACGAAGAAGCTGAGGCGCCGGGTGGCGTTGAACTCCAGGCCCAGGTGCGTACTGAAGTACGAGTAGCCCACGCGTTCCATGGAGGAGGTGGGCAGCTGCGTGCTGTCCGCGAGCCGCCGGTTCATCGTCTTCGTGCTCGCGGCCTGCGCGTGTCCGAACTCCCATGAGAACGAGGGCGAGACCTTGCCCTTGAGCGGCAGCAGCGTGAGTCCCGCGCGCAAGGCGCCTCGCAGGCCGTTGTGCGCGCCGCCGATGTGCAGCCGCAGGTGCGGCGAGGGCCGGAAGACGCCAGAGAGACCTGCTCCCTCGGGCATGCCGGCGTCGAGCATCAGACCGAAGGGCGCGAGCCGCTCCGGATCACTGATGCGTCGCCGGCCTTCGGACGACTGCACCTGAACCTGTGGTGATGGCACCTGCTGTGATTGGGCAATGGCCGTGTGAGCCGCCAGGACCACGACCGTTGCGGTGACGATGGACACCGCTCCCATGAGGCTTCTCCCCGTTCCAGACATCGCGACCACGCGCGATGAGATTTGCGAGGTACGCCGGATCCCGGGAGCACTTCCTCTCCGAGACCCGGCTGCGTGTAGCTCCCCCCGACCCGCCACTCCCCACCCGTCACTGCCACTCATCCGGTGCTGACTGTCGCGTCGCCTCGATGCCGCTACCGGCTGGATCGCGAAGCCCTCGCACCGCCACGTCCTGTTTCACTGCGCTTCACATCTCCCGCCCGGCGACTGCGATGGATTGCCGGACTCCCCCAAACTGCGCACTGCACCATCCCGCCGCCCAGCCCCGTCCTGCGTGCTGCCTGCTGCCTTGCTCGACCGCGCTGCCTGCTGTCTTCCGTGCCGCGCGTTGCGAGCCGATGCGTACTGACCTGCTGATCCGTGC
>NZ_RAWE01000337.1 GCF_003611695.1 Corallococcus carmarthensis
GCCCACCCACCCGGCGGCACAGCTCCGACCACGCCAGCTCCTCCGCCACCCACGACTCCGCCCGCGTGGAGTCGCTCAGCACGTAGAAGTCGAACGCGTCCAGCTGCCCCGTCGCGGCGATGGACTCGTACGTGGCCTGCACGTGCGCGAACACCGAGGCCGGGTCCTCGTTGTAGACGGGCATCACCACCGCGGTGCGGCGCGTGAGCGGCTTTCCGGCTTCCTCTTCCGTGGGCCAGCGCAGCCCCGGCACGCGCTGGTTCGACATGAGCTGGATGAAGCCCGCGACGCCGCTCCAGAACGACAGGGCGATCCACGCGAAGCACAGCGCGAACAGCCCCAGCACGAACAGCTCCGGCACCGTGGTGCCGTGGGCCGCGAGCAGCCGGTGCATCTCCACGGAGGCGAAGCCGGTGGACAGGGCCGCGAGGCCCAGCACCATCACACGGCGGGGACGCGCCAGGGCCGGAGTGTAGGGTTGGGCGTTCATGCGGACTCCGGGCTCCCGTGCGGCTTCTTCGATGTGTGGGGTGCGCGCCTAGCGCGACGGCGACACATCCGCCCGGCTGGCGGCGGGACGCAGCCAGCGGCGCAGCATGTCCATGAAGGGATTGAGCACGAGCACCTGCTCGCGCATCTGGCAGGGCATCTCCGCGGGCGCGGACATGGGCACTGCTTCACACACCGCGCGGCGCCACGCCTCCGGCAGCGAGGACGGGGTGCGCATCAGCACGTCCGCGCCCCAGCGCGCGCCGCCCACCAGCACGAACGCGGCCCGGCCGCGCACCATCAGCGACGGCCCCACGTGCGACGGCCCCAGCACCTCCGCCAGCCAGCCCTCCACCCGCCAGCGCGCGAGCGCCAGCGCGGCCTCCGGAGACAGGGACAGCTCGCGCGTGCCCAGGATCCACCCCGCCAGCCGCTCCAGGTCGCCACGGGCGGTGAAGCCGAAGTCCTGGAAGAAGCTCACCAGCGCGGCTTGCGTGTCCGCACGGGCCGCCTGCGGCATGGCCGGGGCGAAGGAGATGAACGGGTGCGTGGTCACGGAATCCACAGGTAGCTCCAGGTCTCGGTGAGGGTCTCGGAACCGCGTTTCAGGAAGCAGCGCAGCTCGACGGGGCCTTCTCCGTCGGGCATGAGCTCGAAGGCCGCGCGGTAGCCACCCGTGATGGCGTGGAGCTCCGCGCGCGGGTGCAGCACCTGGCCACGTGAAGCGGTGACGACCGCCTCCACCGGGCCCGTGCCTTCTCCGCTGCTCTTCGTGAAATCGAGGACGAAGCGACGCGCCCCCGGCTTGCTGCCCGCCGCGACACGCGTCGCCGCGACGGTGGAACCTCCGGCCTTCGCGCCCTCGGGGGAAAAGCCCCAGGACAGCCGGTAGGAGAAGCGAAGTTGTGCACCCGCCTGCACCGGTGCATCCGGCACCCAGAAGGCCACGATGTTGTCGTGGATCTCCTCGCGGGTCGGGAGCTCCACGAGCCGCACGGACCCCGCGCCCCAGTCGCCCACCGGCTCCACCCAGGCGCCCGGGCGACGCTCGGAGCGCGCCTCCAGGTCTTCATAGCTGCTGAAGGCCTGGTCGCGCTGCAACAGGCCGAAGCCCGACAGCCCGTCCGTATGGAAGCTGCTCACCTGGATCTGCTTGGGGTTCTTCAGGGGGCGCCACAGCCTCTCGCCGTTCTTCATCCACACGGAGATGCCGTCGGAGTCGTGCACCTCCGGGCGGAAGTCGTCGAAGTCGCCCCGGTCGTTCTCTCCAAAGAGGAACATGCTGGTGAGCGGCGCCACGCCCAGCTGACGCACCGGCTTGCGCACGAACACCGTGGAGTCCACGTCCATCACGGTCCGCTCACCCGGGTGGATGGCGAAGCGGTACGCGCCCGTGACGCTGGGGCTGTCCATCAGCGCGTGCACCACCACCGTGTCCGAGCCCTTCGCCGGCGTCTCCAGCCAGAACTCGCGGAACGTGGGGAACTCCTCGCCCCCCGGCTGCGCCGTGTCGATGGCGAGCCCGCGCGCGGACAGGCCGTACAGGTTGCCCTTGCCCAGCGCGCGGAAGTAGCTGGCGCCCAGGAAGGCCACCAGTTCGTCGTAGTAGTCCTTCGTGTTGAGCGGCGCGTTGAGGCGGAAGCCCGCGAAGCCGTTCACCTTGCCCTTGGGCGGCGTGCCCACCAGCGGGCCGTAGGTGAACTGGTCCGTGGAGAACGGGACCGGACGCGCCTTGCCGCCCTCCACCACGTTCACGCCCACCGGACGCGTGTAATAGAAACCGGGGTGGAAGAACTGCGCCCGGAAGGGCAGCCCCTCTTCACGCCACAGCGAAGCGGTGTCGCGGAAGCGGATGTCCCGGTACTGATCGTAGGTGAGCTTCTCGAAGGACGGAGGAACGCCAACGGGCGGCTCCTGGTACGGCTTCGCGGCCAGCGCGCGGGCCTTCTCCTCCACCGTCGCCGCGGAGAAGCCGGAGGCCTTCGCCGCCTTCGGCTGCTGGGCACACGCCAGCGCCGCCACGCACAGCCCCAACCCCCAGGCCATCCCCACCGTCTGTCGCTGCCACCGCTTCAAATCCCGCTCCTCACCAGGGCCGACCGCCCACGCCATTACGGCGCGACGCGGCAAAGGCTAGCAACGGTTGTGCCAAGCGGCAGGGGCCGGAGGATTTCCCAACCAATCCAAGGGTTTACCCCAAGGTGGCATCCGAACAGTTCATTGCTGTTCCAAGGATTCCGGCCGCTTGGGAGGGCGTCCAAGAGAGAGGGCTGTCGCCGGCTGGAGTGAGGGGTTGTGGACGATGGGGACAGGCGGCCAACAGCCCTGTCCGAAATCTCCACAGCGGCGGGGGGCAGCCGGGCGGGAAGGATTTCCCGGGACATTGCCCCCCATTGCAGGCAGTGTGGCCGGGCCCTGAGCGGAACCGGGAATCGTTCCGGACGCCCAGGGGTTCCAAGACGTTCGCAGGTGCCTCGGGCCGCAGATTGGCCTGACCGCGTACCGCCAGGCGCCCCCGTATACCGCGGGAGGGCGCGCTGCGCGGTCGGTCCCCCGCTTGAGGGGGAGTGCGCCCACCCTTCTCATGCGGGATTTCATGACTTTCGACGAACTGCAGTTGACCGATTCGCTCCTCAAGGCCGTCAAGGCGGAGGGCTACACCACGCCGACGCCCATCCAGGTGAAGGCGATTCCCCACGCACTGTTGGGCAAGGACGTGCTGGGCGTGGCCCAGACGGGCACGGGCAAGACGGCGGCGTTCGCGCTGCCCATCCTCCAGCGCCTGTCGGCGAAGGCGCCCGCGGGCGGCGCGCGTCCGGTGCGCTGCCTGGTGCTGACGCCCACGCGCGAGCTGGCCAGCCAGGTGAGTGACAGCTTCGGCACCTACGGCAAGCACCTGCCCCTGCGCCACGCGGTGGTGTTCGGCGGCGTGGGCCAGAATCCGCAGGTCCAGGCGCTGCGCCACGGCGTGGACATCCTGGTGGCGACGCCGGGCCGCCTGCTGGATCTCATCGACCAGGGCCACGTGACGCTGCGGGCGCTGGAAGTGTTCGTGCTCGACGAGGCGGACCGCATGCTGGACATGGGGTTCATCCACGACGTGCGGCGGATCATCAAGGTGCTGCCGCAGGTGCGCCAGACGCTGTTCTTCAGCGCGACGCTGCCGCCGGACATCATGGACCTGGCGCGCAACATCCTGAAGGACCCCGTGCGCGTGGAGGTGTCTCCCGCGTCCAGCACGGCGGAGACGGTGAGCCAGCAGGTGTACTTCGTGGAGCGCGAGGAGAAGCGCGCGCTGCTCACGCACCTGCTCCAGGACGCGAAGGCGATTCCCCGGGCGCTCGTCTTCACGCGCACGAAGCACGGCGCCAACCGCGTGGCCAAGCAGCTGACGGCGGCGGGCGTGCGCGCGGACGCCATCCACGGCAACAAGAGCCAGAACGCCCGCGAGCGCGCGCTGGACGAGTTCCGCGCCGGCACCCTGCGCGTGCTGGTGGCCACGGACATCGCGGCGCGCGGCATCGACATCGACGGGCTGTCGCACGTGTTCAACTACGACCTGCCCAACGTGCCGGAGCAGTACGTGCACCGCATCGGCCGCACGGGCCGCGCGGGCGCCAGCGGCCAGGCCGTGTCCTTCTGCGACTCCGAGGAGCGCGCGTACCTGCGCGACATCGAGCGCACCATCCGCCGCAGCGTGCCGGTGGTGGCGGACGCCGCCTTCCGTTCCCAGTTGCCCCCGCCCCTGCCCGGTGACGTGGAGGACAGCCGTCCCCCGATGAACCGGGGTGGCCGGGGCCCGTCGCGCGGCAACGGCGGCGGTGGTGGCGGCGGACAGCGCCGGGGTGGCGGACAGCGCCGCGGCGGTGGCGGCGGCGGGCAGGGCCGTCCGAGCGGTGGCCAGCCGCGTCAGGCCAGCGGCGGCGCCCAGGCGGCGCGGGGTGGTGGACAGGGCCGTCCGCAGCAGGCGCGGCCCGCGGTGGCGGCACCGGCGGCCTCGGGGCCGAGCTCGCCTCCTTCCCGGCGCACGATGTCCAAGTGGGGCTGAGCCCCTCCTCCCGGGTAGGCGTGGCCTGAAGGGGCGCGCCTTTTCCGGGTGAGCAAGGATGGATGGAGTTCATGACGCCCGGGTCCTCTTTCGAGGGTCCGGGCGTTCGACTTTCCGGGGGGTGGAGGGAGGCAGTGGGCTCGCGCCCTGGCGGATGGGGCGTGGTAGCGTGGCGCCGTGTTTCACGGTGGTGCCTGGCACCCCTTTGTCATCAGGACACGCCCTCTTCCATGACGCGCTCGGCTGATGGTGAGCTGCACATCGATTCGGTCCTCCGGAACACCTACAAAGTCGTCTCCGTGTTGGGGCGGGGCGGCATGGGTTCGGTGTTCCTGGCCCAGCACCTGCGGCTTCCGGGCAAGCAGGTCGCGGTGAAGGTCTTGCGCGTGGGAGACCACGTGGGGCCGGACCTCCACGTGCGCTTCCGGCGCGAGGCGGAGATCGCCTCCCGGCTGGGGCACCCGAACATCGTGGAGGTGCTGGACTTCGACACGCTGGAGGACGGCAGTCCGTTCCTGGTGCTGGAGTACCTGCGCGGGGAGAGCCTCGCGGACCGGCTGCGGCGCGGGCGGCTGACGTTGGCGGAGGTGTTCTCCTTCACGCGGCAGATGGGGTCGGCGCTGCAGACGGCGCACCGCGCGGGCATCGTGCACCGCGACCTGAAGCCCGCGAACATCTTCCTGGTGCCCACGGACTCCGGCGGCGTGGTGGGCGAGCGCGTGAAGCTGCTCGACTTCGGCATCTCCAAGGTCATGTCGTCGGAGACGCTCCAGACGCAGGAGGCGGTGCTCATCGGCACGCCGCAGTACATGTCGCCGGAGCAGGCGCAGGGGCAGAACAGCCGCATCGACGCGAGGACGGACCTGTTCGCGCTGGGCGGCATCGTGTTCGAGATGATCTCCGGGATGACGCCCTTCGGTGGGGGTGGGCTCGCGCAGATCATCTACCGCGTGGTGCACGAGCCGCCGGTGTCGCTCGCCACGCTGATGCCGGAGCTGCCGGAGAACGTCGCGAAGGCGGTGGCGCGCGCGCTGGAGAAGAAGCCGGAGAACCGTCATCCGGACGTCGCGTCGTTCATCGCGGAGCTCACGGGGACGACACTCCAGTCGTTGCCGGAGACCGAGGAGCAGATCGCGGCCCGGACCTTCGGGCGCGCGAAGCGTCCGTCGGGCGTCGCCCTTCCCTCCGTGGCGCCGAGCGACGAGGACGCGATGGGCGCCACGATGGCGCCCGCGAACAAGGGGCTGGGGACGGGCCGCTTTGGAGCGGATGCGCTCGCGGCGCCGGATGACATCGGCTTCGACGCGACGATGGCGCCACGAGCCGGTGGCACGGTCCCGTTCGGACAGCGGCCGCAGGTGGCGGGCGGGACGATGGGCTTCGGCGCCACGCAGATGCCCGGGAGTGGAATGGGGAGCTCGGGCGTGGCCCTGCCGGTGCCTGCCGGCGTCCCCGTGCAGTCGCCGGGCAGCTACAGCGGACAGCAGGTCGCCCAGGGCTACGGCACGGGCCAGCACGTCGCACCCGGCAGCCTGGGTGGACAGCAGTCCGCGCCGGGGAGCTTCAGTGGCCAGCACGTCGCACCCGGCAGCATGGGCGGGCAGCAAGCCGCGCCGGGGAGCTACGGTGGCCAGCAGGCGGCGCCGGGCAGTTTCGCGGGAGCCGTCGGTCCCCAGGGCCAGCCGCTCGCTCAGGTGAGCGTGTCGGGTCAGCCGGGAATGCCCGGCCCGATGACGATGCCGGTACCGGTCGCGGGCCCGGCGAAGTCGCGCGTGATTCCCATCGCGGGCGCCGCCGCGCTGATCCTTGGTGCCGTGGGACTCGGGTGGTGGCTGCGGCCTCCGCCGCCGGTCGCGCCTCCGCCCGGTGTCGCGGACTCAGCCCCAGCTCGCGTCCCCCCGGCCCAGGATCCTCCGCCCGTGGTCGCGCCCACGAC
>NZ_RAWE01000338.1 GCF_003611695.1 Corallococcus carmarthensis
GGTGGGAGCGGGTGGGGGTTCCTGGCATCGGGGAGAGCGGGAGATGGGAGAGGCCTTCCGAAGACTCACGGTCGTCGAGCCCCCGGCCGACGAAGCGCCCTCCAATTGTGCCGCGCCCCCACACGCCCGGAACCTGCCGCCCACCGGTTCGGTGGCGCTCGTCTTCACCGACATCCAGGGGTCCACGCGGTTGTGGGAGCGCTGTGGCCAGGCCATGCGCGACGCGCTGGAGCTGCATGACGGCGTGCTGCGCGCGCTGCTCTTGGGCACCGACGGCTACGAGGTGAAGTCGCAGGGCGATGCCTTCATGGTCGCGTTCGCGTCCCCGTTGGAGGCGACGCACTGGTGCCTGCGCGCGCAGGAGGCGCTGCTGCACGCGAGCTGGCCGGACGCGCTTCTGGAAGAGCCGGACGCGGCGGAGGAGCAAACGCCAGAAGGGCTGTCGCACCGGGGGCTGCGCGTGCGAATGGGCGTGCACGTGGGCGAACCCGACTGCCGCCTGGATCCGGCCACGCACCGGCTGGACTACCTGGGGCCTCCGGTGAACATCGCGGCGAGGGTCGCGGACGCGGGACATGGCGGCCAGGTGCTGCTGAGTGGCGCGGCGTGGGCCCGCATCCAGCCGGAGCTGGTGTTGCTGGGGATGCCCAGCGCACGTGCGCTGGGCGCCTTCCGCCTGCGCGGCGTGAGCGACAGCGTGACGCTGGTGGAGCTGCTGCCCGCGTCCCTTGCGCACCGCCGCTTCGGTCCCCTGCGCGCCCCACGCGAGCGCCCCGGCAACGTGCCTACGCTGCGGCAGGACCTGGTGGGGCGCGCGGAGGAACTGGATACGTTGCGGCAGTGGATGTCGGAGGGCGCCCGGCTGATCAGCATCCTGGGCCCCGGCGGCATGGGCAAGACACGGCTGGCCACGCACTTCGGCGCGCTGGAGTCCGATGCGGGCACGTGGGAGGGCGGCGTCTGGCGGTGCGACCTGGAGGAGGCGCTGACGGAGGGCGACCTCTGCCACGCGGTGGGCCGGGCCCTGGGCGTACCGCTGACGGCGGACGGAGACGGCAGCACGCCCGCGGAGCGGCTGGGCCGTGCACTCGCGGGCTGCGGCGACGTGCTGGTCATCCTGGACAACGTGGAGCAGGTGGTGCGGCACGTGCCCACGACGCTGGGGCGCTGGCGGGTGCTGGCGCCGCGAGCCCGCTTCCTCGTCACCTCGCGCGAGGCCCTGCGGCTTCCCGGCGAACGCGTGCTGGACCTGGCCCCGATGGGCCTGCCGGATCCCGACGAGACGCGCTGGGACGTCATCCTGCGCTCGGACGCGGTGCGCCTGTTCGTGCAGCGGGCCCGGGAGACGCGCGGCGACTTCATCCTGAGCGACGCGGAGGCCCCGCGCGTCGCGGACATCGTGCGGCAGCTGGACGGCATCGCGCTGGCCATCGAGCTGGCGGCGGCGCGCGTGAGCGTGCTGGGCGTGGAGCAATTGCGTGAGCGGTTGGCGAAGCGCTTCGACCTGCTGCGCGTGGGACGGCGGGACGCACCCGCGCGACAGGCGACGCTGCGGGGGGCCATCG
Source organism: Corallococcus carmarthensis (assembly GCF_003611695.1). GTDB lineage: Bacteria > Myxococcota > Myxococcia > Myxococcales > Myxococcaceae > Corallococcus > Corallococcus carmarthensis. Next base: position 1,566 of record NZ_RAWE01000338.1, read on the forward strand.
ACTGGTCCTGGAACCTGCTGGAGCCGGCCGAGCGCGCCGCGCTGGCGCAGTGCTCGGTGTTCCGGGGCGGCTTCACGCTGGAGGCCGCCGAGGCGGTGCTGGTGCTGCCAGAGGGCTCGCCCGACGTGCTGGAGGTGGTGCACTCGCTGCGCTCCCAATCGCTCCTGTGCGCGCGCGAGGTGGGGGCTCCCGGTGGCTTCCTGCGCCTGGGGTTGTACGAGAGCATCCGCGAATACGCGGTGCTGCGGCTGCGCGAGCTGGGAGAAGAAGCGGCGTGCGAGGCCCGGCACGCGGACACGTACCTCCAGGTCGCTGGCCGGCTGCGCGAGCGCGTGCAGAAGACGGGAGGCGCCACGGCGCTGCGGCGGCTGGCCCTGGAGCGCGAGAACCTGCTGGCCGCGTGCGACAACGCGATGGCGGTCCGGCCCGCGACCGCCGAGTCCCTGGGCCGCGCGCTGGAGACGCTGGTGGCGCTGGAGCCGGATGCGCGCACGCGCGGGCCGGTGGGGCTGCTGGTGGAGCGGCTGGAGCGTGCGCTGGAGGCGTCGTCGCACGTGCCGGTGGCGCCGCTGAAGCGCGCGGAGGCGATGGCGGTGCTGGGCCGCGCGTACCTGGACGCCGGACAGGCGGAGTACGCGCGCCAGGCCCTGGATGAGGTGCGAGGCGTCTTCCACACGCTGGGCGAGACAGCGTCGGAGAAGCGCGTGCTCGTGGACCTGTCCATCGTCGCCCGTCACGCCGGGGATGGCGCCACCGCGTGGACGCTGATGCGCGACGCGCAGGCGCTGCCCTCCGGAAACGACCGCTGGCTGGAGGCCTACGCGGAAGGCAACCTGGGCCTCGTCGAACAGGTGCGGCGCGGACCGGAAGCGGCCATTCCGCACCTGCGCGCGTCGCTGGCGTTGTTCCGCGAGGTGGGCGACGTGACGTTCGAGGTGGGCTTCCTCACCAACTGCGCGGTCGCCATCGGCGAGGCGGGCGACGGCGGTGAAGCCGTGATGCTCCTGGGCGAGGCGCTGGGGCGGGCTCTGAGCGTGGAGGACCGCACAGGCCAGGCGCTCGCGCGGCTCAACCTGGGTTGCTACCTGATGGACGCGGGCGGCATCGCGGAGGCGTGCGAACACCTGGAGGCCGCGGTGCGCCTGTCGCGGCTGCTGGGACAGCGGCTGCTGGAGGGCACGGCGCTGGGTGAGCTGGGCCGCGCCTCGCTCGCCCGGGAGGACTGGAGTCAGGCCCGCGTGGCGCTGGCGGAGGCGGTCACCATCCTGGGCCGTGCGTCGCGCTGGCAGGCCCTGCGGTTCATCGCGCACCGGGCCGCGCTGGACGCGGCGAGTGGAGAGCTGCGAGCCGCGCGGGAGGGCTTCGCCGCGCTGGAAGGTGCCCCCGAGCTGCGCGAGGACCCTGCCCTCTTCCAGCTCGTGGATCTGCTCCGCGCGGCGCTCGACCTGGCCGAAGCCGACGCCGCGCCCATGGGGAGCGCGGCAGGCCAGGAAGCCAGGGCCGCCGCCCGCCGCCGCATCGAAGCGGCCCGGAACGCCCCGCGCGAAACCGCGTCGTCCGACATCCGGGGCGCCTTGCGCTTCCTGGAGGCGCGTCCCGGCTTCACCGTCACGCATCCGGCTGCGTGAAGCCGCTACTCCGGCTTCGCGTCCGGATCCGTCACGGGAGCCGGCTTCGCGAAGCGGCGGAAGAAGCTGTCGTCGTTCCAGTACGGCCGGCCGGGGGCATCCGCCACCGCGTTCGTCAGCGCGGTCAGGAAGGTGATGAAGCGCGCGGCGCCCGCGTGGTCCACGGGCTGTTGCGTGAGGTCATCCGACGGTGCGTGGTAGCGCTCGGTCAGCCACTGCTTGAACACCTTCTGCTCCTCCGAACCCGGCGTGTAGCCGAACTTGAAGAACAGCGCGGGCACGCCCTCGCGGATGAACGAGTACTGGTCGCTGCGCACGAACAGGTTGCGGTCCGGCTCCGGATCCGGAAGCACCTGCACGTCCAGCTTCGCCGCCACCTCCGCCAGTTGCACCGCGAGCGAGGACTCGTCCTTGCCGTGCGCCACCACCGACGTGAACGGCCAGTGGGGCATGAACATGTCCAGGTTGAAGTCCGCCACGATGGAGGTGATGGGCACGGGCGGCCGCGACGCGAAGTACTTCGACCCGAGCAGCCCCTTCTCCTCCCCCGTCACCAGCGCGAACACCACCGAGCGCTTCGGCTTCTCCTGCTGGTCATGCAGCTGCCGGGCGACCTCCAGCAGCGCCGCCACGCCGGACGCGTTGTCCATGGCGCCGTTGTAGATGCGGTCCCCCTTCACGGGCTCGCCAATGCCCACGTGGTCCAGGTGCGCGCTGAGCACCACGTACTCCTTCGCGAGCACCGGATCCGTGCCCGGCATGACGCCCACCACGTTCATGGACTTCACCGGCTTCACGTCGAAGGCCAGCTTCGCCTTCATGCGCAGGGGCAGGTCGAACTTCGGCAGCGGCTTGTCTTCATTGGCCAGCGCCACCAGCTCCTCGTACGTGTGCGGCGCGCCCTCCAACCACTTCTGCGATTGCGCCACGTTCGCCACCACCGCGACCTTCAGCCCGCGCGAGTCGTTGAGCGACGGATCCGCGAACACCACCGTCGGGCTCTTGCTGGAGCCCACGATGCGCTCCCACGGCAGCTCCAGCATCTTCGGGTTCTGGAGGTACACGTACCCCACGGCCCCCGCCGCCTTGAGCACCTTCAGCCGCTCCGACCAAGAGGAGAAGTGCGACTTCACCGGGCCTGGGATGTTCCCCGGTCCGCCCTGGAGCAGCACCACCACCTTGCCCTTCAGGTCCAGGCCCGCGAAGTCGTCGTGGCCCAGCTCCGGGATGGACAGGCCGTAGCCCACGAACACCAGCGGCGCGTCCACGGTGCCGTTGTCGCCCTGCCGCGAGGACAGCACGACGTCCTCGCCCTGCACCAGCGGCAGCGTCTTGCCGTCCTTCACCAGCGCGACACTGGACTTGGACTCGATGAGGCGGCGCGACTGCAACACCATGGGCTGCAGGAAGCCCGTCTTCAGCATCGGCCTCACGCCCAGCGCGGCCAGCTCCTTGGACACATAGCCGGCGGCCGTCGCGTAGCCCTTGCTGCCCGTGTCGCGCCCCTCCATCGCGTCACTGGCGAGCACCTCCACGTGCTTCCACCAGCGGTCCTCCGAGCCTCCGGACCCGGAAGCAGGAGGCTCCGCGGCGAAGGCCCCGGAGGAGACGAACAGCGCGAGCGCGGCGACAGACGAGACCCGGTTCATGCCCCGGAGCATCCAGGGCGAAGCCGGGTCATGCAACCGCGATCAGGCCTGGACGCCCAGCCGCCGGCCGCGCAGCTCCGACAGCGTGCGCGCGTCCAGCAGCACCGCGGACTTCTCCTGCGGGGACAGGGGCTCCACCCCGCCCGCCAGCAGCTTGCGCCGCGCGGAGGCCAGCGCCACGGGGACGCTCGCCGTCGGGTGGGCCTCCAGTAGCGCCAGGTGCAGCGCGTGCGCGCGAGGGTCGGTCAGCACGTGATCCAGCGCATCACCCACCGGCTCCATCTCCTCCTCGGCCAGTTCCTGCGCGCGCACCAGCACGGTGGGCGGATGGAGCTCCTCCGGGATGAGGAACAGGCCCCGCCGCTGCGCCCACAGGCCCAGCGACGCACGGGCGGTGAAGACGGAGATGGCCGGGGCCAACCACAGCCCCAGGATGACCGGCGACAGCCACGCCAGCATGCCCGGCGCCACCGCGATCGTCAGCGCCGCGAGCACCGCGCCAATCGCCATGTGCCACTTGTGCCGGCGCAGCGCCTCCGACCACGGCAGGTCCGTGTCCTCGCGCTGCTGGCTGGACCAGTTCACCTTGTAGCCAAGCAGCGTCCCGAACACGAAGTGCGACTGGAAGAGCATCATCACGGGCGCCATCAGCGTGGACACCACGCCCTCCAGCGCCACGCTCAGCACCAGCTTGAACCGGCCGCCCATCCGCGCCGCCTCCTCGCGGTGGGCCAGCACCAGTCCCAGGCCCATCAAGCGCGGAATCCACAAGAGCGCCAGTGACAGCGCCATCAGCCGCAGCGCGCCCACCGTGTCGAACGCGTCTCCGCCCGGCAGCGTGGACTGGAACTCCACCAGCGTCGTGGGCGAGAAGAACCACTCGTGCAGCGCGGCGAACAGGCCCGCCACCAGGAAGATGAGCCACAGGGGCGACGCCACGTAGGACATCACGCCCATCAGGAAGTGCATCCGGCTCATCGGGTGCAGGCCGCCCGCCATCACCAGCCCCAGGTGCTGGAGGTTGCCCTGGCACCAGCGGCGGTCGCGCTGCGCGTACGCGAGGAGGTCCGGCGGCGGCTGTTCGTAGCTGCCGCCCAGCTCCGGCACCAGCCACACCGTGTAGCCCGCCCGTCGCATCAGCGCGGCCTCCACGAAGTCGTGGCTGAGGATGTGGCCGCCAAAGGGCTGCTGGCCCGGCAGCACCGGCAGGCCGCAGTGCTCGATGAAGGGCGCCATCCGCAAGATGGCGTTGTGGCCCCAGTAGTTGGAGTCCCCCAACTGCCATGCCGCCGCGCCCGCGGCCACGATGGGGCCGTAGATGCGCCCGGCGAACTGCTGAAGCCGCGCGAACAGCGTGGAGCGCCCCACGTTCTGCGGCGGCACCTGGAGGATGCCCGCGCCCGGGTTCAGCTCCATCAGCCGCGCCATCTCCACCACGCTGTCGCCCGCCATCAGGCTGTCGGCGTCCAGCACCAGCAGGAAGTCGTAGCGGCGGCCCCAGCGCTCGCAGAACTCCGCGAGGTTGCCCGCCTTCTTGGCCGTGTTGTCGAAGCGGCGGCGGTAGCTGGCTCTTATACACATCTGACGCTGC
>NZ_RAWE01000339.1 GCF_003611695.1 Corallococcus carmarthensis
GGCAGGGACGCCGTCTGGGGACTGGAGGAAGGAGGGGACGTGTCGCGGCCGGCGTGGGGGCGCATGCCCACCGTGGGGATGTGCTCCTCGCGATCCGGCGGACGCGGCACCGACGGCGGGGCCGTGGGGGTGCTGGGGCGCGAGCGCTGCTCCGGCTTCGCTTCCGCGAGCGTCTGGAGCGGGCTGCCCGTCAGCTCCAGGATGAACGCGCCCACGTCCGGGTAGCGGTCCTCCGGCTTCTTCGCCATCGCGCGGGAGATGGCCGCCACCACGTGCGGCGGCGTCCCGGGGGCCAGCGACAGGAGCGGCGGCGGCTCCAGGTGGACGATCTGGTAGATGAGCTCCGCGACGTTGTCGCCGGAGTAGGGCGGCCGGCCCGCGAGCATCTCGTAGACGATGCAGCCGAACGCGAAGAGGTCCGTGCGCGCGTCCACGTTGCTGTTGTGGCCCATGGCCTGTTCAGGGGCCATGTACTGCGGCGTGCCCATCAGCACGGAGTCCAGCGTCATCAGCGTGCGCGAGTCCACGAGCTTGGAGATGCCGAAGTCGAGCAGCTTCACGCGCTCGCCCACGACACCGCCCGCTTCCGTGGGCACGAGGAAAACGTTGCCCGGCTTCAGGTCGCGGTGCACCACGCCCGCGCGGTGCGCCGCCTGCAACGCCGCGCCCATCTGCCGCGTGATGGAGAGGACCTCCTCCAGCGGCAACTGCTTCTGCTTGCGCAGCCGGCGCGACAGGCCCTCACCGCGCAGGTACTCCATCACCATGAAGGGTGTGCCGTCCTCCAGGGTGTCGAAGTCCAGCACCTCCACGATGTTCGGGTGCCCCAGCCGGGAGGCGATCTCCGCCTCGCGCCGGAAGCGCAGCGCCACCTCTTCCGACAGCGCCTCCGCGCCGTGCAGCACCTTGATGGCGACCTGCTTGCCCGGCAGCCGCAGGTGGCGCGCGAGGAACACCGCGCCCATGCCACCCTTGCCCAGCACGGTGCCAATCTCATACGTGGCGCGCAGGACCCGTCCCGTCGTCAACGGCTCGGACTGCGCGGAGGTCGGTTCGGTGGGCTTTTGCATCGGCGGTCCAAATTCCTACTAAACCGGGCCGACACGATTGGAAAGCACCTGGGTCGAATCCTCCCCCACGGGTCGTGAGCATGGGCTCGGGCTCTCATGTTTTGAGAGCCCGAGCCGATTTTTTATCCAGCGGTGGAATGCCTCTGGAGGTGTGGCGGGCTACGGCTCGACGGGTTCGACGGGTGGCAGCACCAGGCCGGACTGGAGGTCCGTCGCCGCGTCGATGTGCGTCTGCACGCCCTGCCGCTCGGTGAGCAGCTCCTGCTGAAGGGCCGTGTTGGTGGCCTGCGTGGTCAGCAGGCTGTCGCCGATGAAGGCGACGCGCGCGTGCGCGGCGACCTGCGCGCTGATCAGCGCCAGGTCGCGCGCGGTGCCCGGGGGCGGCGCGTTCGGGCCGCCGAGCACCTGCATCATCTGCTGGATGTCCGTCTGCAATTGGAGGCTCAGCGCGGTGTCCTCGGGCACGATGCCCTCGGTGGCGAGCAGCGCATCCAGCCGCTGTTTGACGGCGGTGTGCTCCGTCACCATCTGCTGGTTGAAGGCGAGGATGGCCGGGTCGGTGGCGAGCGGCGCGGCGTACTGGCCGAGCATCACCTCTCCCTCGTTGGCCACCTGCAGGATGCGGGCGATCTGCGCATCCGTGAGCGTCAGCAGCACGCCCGCGTCGGTCCCCGCGTCCGGGTACTGCTGAGGTGCCTCTTGCGGAATCGGATCCTTCGCGTCGCTCCCGCACCCGTAGCCCAGCGCCAGCGCGCCCGCCAGCACCGTCCCCATCCAGAATTTCGCTGTCCGCATGTCCAACCCCCCCATGAATGTCGCGGGGGCAGGATGGGGAGGCCCTCCGTCCATGGCCATGCGCGTCCCAGCCGTTGCCACTGTGCCCGGGAGCACAGCCAGGGCAGGCAGGGGGCCATGCCCCGCGGAGTCCCCACCTGCCACCCTTGCCCGGCACGGTGTCAGGCTCATCCGCCGAAACATGCTTTCCGGAATGTCTCACGGGCGTGTTTCAGCCCCCCGCGCCATGACGGTGGGGGGGCCCGCGTTGAGGGGTCGAAACCGGGCATTTCTCATGCATTGGTAATTGCATCGCACCCTGTGTCTCGTTGACAGTGAAACACTTTGTGTTGTTTCGTGTTTCCAGATGAACGGTTCACGCCGCGTCACTGTTCTCTCCTTGCACCGTGGCTCCGCGAGCATCGTCCGCGCGCTGGTGCCCCACTTCGATCTGGCCCCAGCGGAGCTCGCCGCGCGGCTGTTCCGCGCCCCCGCGGTGCTGGCGGGAGGGCTGCCCGAGGAGCTCGCCAGGAGCCTGTCGGAGGTGCTGGGCAACGCCGGCCTGCGAGTGGTCGTGGAGCCGGATGACGCGCCCCTTCCTCTACCCGCCGTGCGGACCTATGACGTGGCGCTGTACCTGCGAGACGGTGGCCGCTTCCGCGACGTCTGCACGGAGCTGGCCGCCGTCCTGGGTTGTCCCCTGACGGACGCCGCGGCGGCGCTCTGCGCCACGCCTCCCACGGTGCTCGGCGCCGTCTCCCAGGCCACCGTGGACGCGCTCCAGGCGCGCTTCGCCCCGCTGGGCGCGGAGGTGGACGCCAGCCATCCGCCCACGGCCCGCTATGACGTCTTCGCCACCGACACGGTCAGCCTCGCGATGATCCGCTCGGTGCTCGAGTCGCAGGGGCTGACTCCGGGGGAGGCTCCCCTGGTGGCCAGGGACCTCTCGCACGAGCAGGCAGAGCGCGCGTGGAAGGAATTGGGCCCGCGGGGTGGGGTGCGGCTGTTGGACCATGCCTTCCAGCGCTTCGACGTGAGCCTCCTCGAGGCCCCCGCTGGCGCCGGCTTCACGGAGCTGCTGGTGCGTGAGACCGGCATGCCCTCGGCGCTGGTGCCGAAGGTGCTCAAGCGGCTGCCGGTGGTGCTGCACACGGGACTGTCGCGCGCGGACGTGGTGGCGCGCACCGCCCCCCTGGAGTCCGCGGGCGCGAAGCTGGCCGTGCAGCTCATCAACTTCCGCAGCTTCCGCCTGACGGTGGAGGACTCGAAGGACCCCGCCGTGGCCGCGGAGCTGCTGTCCACGGCGCTGGGCCTGCCCGCCAACGAGACGCGCACCGCGCTTTCCCGGCTGCCCCATACCTTCCAGCCCGCGGTGGGTGACACGCGCGCCCGCTGGCTGGTCTCGGAGCTGCGAGCGCGTGGCACGCGCACCACCCTGGTGTCGCAGTGAGCACGCTCGCGCTGCACTTCCGCGTGGCGGAACAGGGCAAGGTGCTCGCGCTGGCCGGCCGGCATGACGAGGCGCTGCGCCATTACCGCGAGGCGCTGCGGCTGGCCGCGCTCCAGGGCGGCTCCGACGTCTGCCAGCGCCACTATGCGTGGTGCGTGCTCGAGTCGCTGGAGCGCTCGGGGGCCCACGAGGCCGTCATCTCCTTCTGCCAGCGCGTGGAGGCCCACTACCAGCAACAGCCTCCCACGAGCGACCTGGCCCTGCAGGACCTGGCCGCGCACCACGAGCGGCACGGGCTGGCGCTGGCGAAGCTCGGGCGCCTGGCCGAGGCGCGCACGCGGCTGGAGTCCGCGGTGGCGCTGGCCGGCGCGGGGCGGCTTCCGCTGTCGGAGCGGGTGCTGGGCTGGACGCGGTCCGGGCTGCACGTGGACGCGCGCCGCATCTCGCTGGAGCAGGACCGTCACGCCTACTGGGTCGTCCGGCCCGACACCGTCCGTCCCGACGTCGCCGTCGCACTTCCACCTGTTGCCTCACCCCTGGGGTAGACCATGCCGAAAGCAGGGAAGATCCTCGCGGATCTCAAGATCTCCGAATTCATCAAGGACATGGGGCTCGCCATCGCGGAGGCCCAGGCCAAGCTGGACACCAACAGCGTGGATCAGACGCTGCGCCTGGGGCAGACGGTCCTGCCGGGCATGCCGCAGAACCTGCTCTCGTTGGGGCTTCAGCCGGCCTTCTACCACTTCCAGTACGCCGACCTGGAGGTGAACCTCAACGTCTACTACTCGACCACCGTCGACGTGGACGTCAACTTCAACTACGACCGGGAGAACGAGTCGAGCGAGTACAGCCTCGAGACGTCCTCCGCCAGCGGCAGCGCCACCATCACCGTGCAGGACGGCGAGGGCATTCCCCCCTACGCCTGTCTGGCGTTGGTGGCCAACGCGCCGGGCCACCTCACGGTGGGCACCACCAGCTACGCGCTGGACGGCGGCGTGGGCCCCAACAGCACCGGCCTGCCCGTCACCCGCCAGGACACGCTGTGGGAGACGGCGCAGGAGCTGCTCGTGGCCCTGCGCAACAACTCCGTCTGGACCAACCAGGCCGCGGGAGACCTGCAGGGCGTCTTCATGGACTGGGAGATGCAGTCGGGCGTCACCGCCAGCACCAACCGCCCGGACCTCTACGCCATCAACCGCTCCGTCATCACCGTGCGCACCTCGCCCCAGGCGGCGCCCGGCGACAACCTGGTGATCGCGCGGCTGGCCAGCGTGACGCCCGCGCCCGCGCTGCTGCTGCCCGCCACCAACGGCACGCGCTACACCAGCGCCGCGGCGACGGTGGGCGCGGCGCTGACGGACATCGGCCAGCAGGTGGACCCGGCGGCCTTCCTCGTCGTCTCGGGCGGCGACTGCAACCGGGCCATCTACTTCGACACCGACATCCATGACGTGCCCACCACCACCTACGGCACGGACCGCGAGCCCTCCTCCGTCCTCGACGCGGTGGCGGCGCTGCTGGCGGAGCACCCGTCCGCCACGCTGGTGCTGGAGGGCTGGGCGGACCAGCGCTCCCCGCCGGCCCCCGGCTACAACCAGCGCCTGTCCCAGAAGCGCGCGGACTTCGTCCTGCGCGCGCTGACGTCGCGAGGCGTGGCGGCCAGCAGGCTCACGGCCCGGGGCATGGGCGCGACGGTCAGCTTCAGCGGTTCGGACCTGGCGGCCAACCGGCGCGTCGTCTTCCAGTTCACCGGGGTGCCCGCGGCCCTGGTGGCCCGCACCGTCGCGGCCACGGCCGCCTTCGACCCCACGGGGACGGACCGGGAGGCCCGCATCGTCCCGCGCACGCGCGCCCCGGCGAACGCGCCCACCACGGCCGTCGTCACCTTCCGCGGCACGGACTTCACCCAGGGCACCGCCTCCCAGGGCACCACCTTCGCGGTGGGCGCCACCGCCGAGTCCACCGCCGCCAACCTGGCCCGCGCCATCCGCGACGCCAACGCCAACACCGCCTTCGGCGCCTTCGCGCGCGGGGACCGCGTCTACCTTTACGGCACCGGCGACCACGCCCTGTTCACCCTGTTCGCGAGCAAGCCCACCGCCCCGGTCCTGTCCGCCGCCGGCTCCATCCGCGTGGCCCGGCGCTTCGGCGATGGCCGCCCACCGGCCTCGCCCCAGCCTCGCGACACCCTCGTCATCGACAACGTGCAGCTGGTGGCCGTGGAGGCCGGCGTCGCGCCGCAACCCGGGCAGTTCACGCTGGGGGTGACGGCCGCGGACACGGCGCGCAACCTGGCCGCCGCCATCACGGGCGGCTCCAGCTCCGGCCTGCTGGCCGCGGGCATCCAGGCCCAGTCCGCGGGCAACATCGTCACCGTCTCCGGACCCTCCGGCACCATGCTGGGCACCAGCAACCCCGCCGCCTTCCTGCTGTCGGGCGCGCGCATCGGCGGCAAGCCGTCCGCGGACCGCGAGGAGAGCTCCGAGCGCGAGCTGCGCGCCCTCAACGTGGATGCGCATCTGGCGGTGAAGTACGAGCTGAGCGTGTCCGGCAGCTCGACCATCAAGGCCCGTCTGGTGGCGGTGCCCGCGCCGCCCCAGTTCCTCCAGGCCATCGGCGACTACCTCCAGCGCTGGTACCCGTAAGGAGGCCCCATGCCCGGAAACAACACCACGCAGGGCCAGCGCGCGATGATGACGGTGCTGGACGCGCCGCTGCCCGAGCTCATCGAAAGGCTCGGGCGCGCGGTGGCGGACGCGCAGCACGCGCTGGACGTCAACTCGCTCGACATCGCGAAGCGCATGTCCGAGCGCACCGTGGACCTGGGCGATGGGCAGCTGTGGAGCCTGCTCGCGCTCGGCTTCACGCCCACGTTCTACGCCTTCGCCGAGGCCACGCTCGAGGCGAAGCTCACCTTCACCATCCGCGAGTCCACGGAGTTCTCCGTGGGCGGCGGCGCGACGGGCGGCATGGCCGGCATCTTCTCCGTGACGGTCAACGCCGAGTACAGCCGCAAGTACGGCTTCGAGGTGCAGGGCGCCAGCTCCATCGCCGCGCGGCTGGTGTCGCTGCCCCCGCCCGCCCGGCTGCACCAGCTGCTC
>NZ_RAWE01000033.1 GCF_003611695.1 Corallococcus carmarthensis
GTGCTGGGAGGGGCGGGTTTGCGCGCGTCGCTCATCGGCGTCGGAGTGTAGAGGGCGCGGTGTGCCGGTGGCTACTGGCCCTTGAGCACCTGCAGGGCCTTGCTGGCCACCGCGTTGTCGGGCTGGGTCTCCAGCACCTTCCCCAACCAGCGCTCCGCTTCGCTCACGGCCTTCTGGCGCTCTTCGGGGCGGCGGGCCTTCTGGGCCTCGTCGGTGTAGAGCAGGCCCAGGCGCAGGGCGAACTCGGTGTTCTCCGGGTCCTTGTCCGCCACGTACTTCAGCTCTCGCTGCGCGGCCGCGTAGTCCCCCTCCAACTGGTACACGAGCGACAGCTTGCCGCGTGCGGGCACCGAGTCCGGCGTCAGCGTCACCGCCACCTGGAAGGCCTCCTTCGCGGGGGCCAGGTCGCGGGCCTCCAGGCGCAGGTCTCCCAGGCGGAACCAGCCCAGATCCAGGAGCGGGTTGAGCGCCACGGCCTTCTCGAAGGCGGCGCGCGCCGCGTCCGTGCGCTGGCGCGACAGGTACAGCTCACCCAGGTAGAGCTGGTTCTTGCCGTCCTGGGGGGCGCGCTCGATGGCCTGCTTGAACTCGTCCACGGCGCGGCCGGCGTCATCCAGGCGCTGGTAGGCCAGCCCCAGGAGGGCATGCACCACGGCCAGGTCCGGGTAGTCGTGGAGGATCTCCTCGAAGGCGATGAGGGCGTGCTGGGGCGCGTCCAGCTCGTGCAGGTAGCGCATGCCCTCCTCGAGCTTCGCCTCCGCCGCCTTGGGGAAGTTCTGGAACGGATCCGCCAGCTGGTTCATCAGCGCCCGCGCGGTGGCGACCTCCGTCGGGGTGGGGTTGCCCTTCACGACGGTGCCCAGGGCCTCCACGGCGCCCGTGGCGTCCCCCGTGCGGGCCAGGGCCTTGGCCAAAGGCAGCTTCCAGCCCGCGCGTTCCGGGGCCAGCTCCACGGCCTTTCGCAGCGGGCCCAGCGCGGCGGTGTACTGCTCCGACTCCAGGCGCGCGACGCCCAGGCGGTAGTGGAACTCCCCGGTGGTGGGGGACAACGCGATGGCGCGCTCGAAGGCGGCCACGGTGGGGGCACCCGCGTCCCGGGCCCGTGAGAAGAGCGTCAGGCCCAGCATGTACTGGTCCACCGCGCGCTCGTTCTTCGCGATGGCCTGGCGCAGTTCCTCCGCCCAGGCGTCCGCGCGGCCTGCCTTCACCTGGGCCTCGGTGAGGGCGCGGGCCACGTCCACGTCGTCCGGTGTGCGCGCGTGCAGCGCCTTCAGCAGCTTCAACGCCTCCTCGGGCTGGTTCCCGTCCAGGTACGCGCGCGCCTGGGCCTGGGGCGCCAGCGCGGGCGTCTGGGCCTGGCCGTGGCCGCAGCCGGTGGCGAGCAGGCTCAGTCCCAGCAGGGCGGCGGGCCAGCGGAGCGTGCGGAGGCGGTTCGGGGTCGGGATCAAGTGCACGGGGAGCTCAGGAGGCCTTGGAGGTGGGGTCGGAGTCGCGCTGGGCGACGCCCTCGCGGTTCGGCGCGGCGACGGCCGTGTCCGGATCCCCGCCCTTGCCGCCCAGGGAGAGGCTGTCGGCGATGATCTGTGCACGCACGGCGCGGGCCAGGCCCTCGCGGTCGTTGTCCGCGAAGCCGGTGGTGTCGATGGGGCGGCCAATCTTCACGCGCACCGGGCCCGGCGTGATGTTCCACGAGTTCTTGGGCATCACGTTGTCGGTGCCCTCGATGGTGACGGGGCAGATGGGCACGCGGGCCTTGAGCGCGAGCGCGAAGGGACCCTTCTTGAAGGGCAGCACGCTGCCGTCCTCGGAGCGGGTGCCCTCCGGGTACAGGAAGATGCTGGTGCCCGCGCGGATCTTCCGGGCGGCCTTCTCCAGCGACGCGATGGCGGACGAACGGTCTCCGCGGTTGATGAAGACGTGGCCCGCGACCCAGAGGTACCAGCCGATGAACGGCACGAAGCGCAGCTGCGACTTGGCGACGAAACGGAAGTCCACCGGCACGGCGAGGAAGTGGGCCGGGATGTCGAGTGTGGACAGGTGGTTGCCGACGTAGATGGTGGGCCGCTTCGGGTCCACGTTCTCCCCGCCGATGACCTCCAGCTTCGCGCCCCCGGCCCACAGGAGCACGGGCGACCAGATCCTCCGGGCGACCGCTACCGAGCGGGATGGGTTGAGCGTCACGAGCATCGCGAGGCATGCGAGGACGAAGCAGACCGCGGACCACACCGTGACCACCAGGATGCACCACAGCTTGCGCAGCATGCGTCGCCTTTCCTCCTACCGGGGGGCTTGAGCGCCAGACGGGCCCCAGGGGTGCCGCTCACCGGTCGGGCAGCCAGGCGGCGCGGCGCGGGCGCCGGCTCCTGGGCGTGCGGAACGGGGCAGGGGCATGCACTTTATCTACCATGGCTCCCCTCGCCATTGTTTCTGGTGAATGCCGCTCGCCGGGGTTACAAGCAAGGGTGGCGTGGCCAGGAAAAAGTTCATCGCCATCGCGGGCAACATCGGGGCCGGAAAGACGGAGCTCACGTCCTTCCTGTGCCGGAAGTACGGCCTCACGCCGTCCTTCGAGCCCAATGACCAGAACCCCTATCTCGCTGATTTCTACAAGGACATGAAGACGTGGGCGTTCCGCTCCCAGCTCTTCTTCCTGACGCACAAGTTCCGCCTGCACCGGGAACTGGAGCGCACGCCGGGCACCGTGCTCCAGGACCGGACGCTCTATGAGGACGCGGAAATCTTCGCCAAGAACCTCCACCGGCAGCGGCTCATCGACAAGCGGGACTGGTCCACGTACTGGGAGCTGTACCAGACCATCTCCCAGTCGCTCCGGCCGCCCGACCTGATGATCTACCTGCGCTGCCCGGTCGTCACGCTGAAGGAGCGCATCCGGCTGCGAGGGCGGGCCATGGAGAAGGACATCCCGACCGCGTACCTCAAGCGCCTCAACGCCCTCTACGAGGAGTGGTTCGAGGGCTACTCGCTGTCGCCGGTGCTGGTGCTGGGGACGGACAAGCTGGACTACCTCACCGACCTGGTGGACCGCGTGGACCTCTTCCGACAGATCGAGAAGCACCTGTGAAGGAGGTCTACGTCCTGGCCACCGAGCAGCCCGAGCCGCCGTCCCTGGATGCGCTGCGCGCGGCGTTCGCGACGGACGAGGTGGAGTTCGTGCCGCACGAGGGCGACTGGGGCTTCACCGTGCGGGCGGACGGTTCGGAGGTGAAGGTGGTGCTCAAGCCCCTGAGCGACGGCCGTCCGCGCGTCCCCCAGGAGCTGTTCAGCGGCAGCCCGGAGGCCTTCGCGCTCGTGGAGAAGGCCCAGGCCTGCTACGCGTTCCTGCTGGAGCCGGGCGGCGCGCAGCCCACGCTGCCCGTCTTCGAGGCGCTGTGGACCGTGCGCACGCTGATGGAGCAGGCGCCCGGCGTGCTCGTGGACCTCACGGCGTTCAAGCTGCACGAGCCCGAGGACGTGGTCGAAATCACGGAGCTGGACTTCGACATCCGCGACCACGTGCACCTGCACGCCATCGAGCTGGCGGAGGGGGACACGCCGCTGTGGGTGCACTCGCACGGGATGGAGAAGTTCGGCGCGCGCGACGTGGAGATCTTCCACCTGGGCGAGGGCGACCTGCTGGCCGCGGAGAGCTTCCTCCACGAGCTGTGCACGGACCTGGCGTTCGCGCAGGGGCCGGCGCTGCGCGCGGAGGTGTCCACCAGCGAGGGCCAGAGCTTCACGATGGTTCCCTCCGAGGAGGCCCGCGCGAACCTGCTGGGCGTGCCGTTGGACGCCTTCGAGGGCCACGAGGGGCTGTTCCTCACGGTGGTTTCGCCGCTGGGCCGGCACAACACGGCGGAGCTGCTGGCGACGTACCGGGAGCGCTTCGCGAAGGAGCCGGCCGAGCAGACCCAGGCGATGCATGAGGAGGCGCAGGCGCTGTTGCCCTCCTTCCTGGCGCGCTTCCAGCGCAAGGGGTTGATGGAGCCCCTGACGTTCCTGGTGCGGGCCCCCTTCGAGACGCATCCGGAGGGCGAGGTGGTGGTGGAGAACCTCTGGCTGGAGGCGGTGGCCCGGGACGAGGGCTCCGTCGTGGGCCGGCTGGTGGATGGGGCGGTGCACACCACGGAGTGGCGCAAGGGGGCCCACGTGGAGGTGGAGGAGAAGCAGATCAACGCCCTGGCCATCGCCCGGGAGGGCCGCGCGCTCAACGAGTCCGAACTGCGGGCTCTTTTGAACGCCGAACGTCCGATGTAGCGCTGCGCGTCCAACCCAACGCGTCTTGCGAGTGCCCCGAGGGGCGCTGCTAGGCTCCGCGTCCGCATGCCGGCACTCCTGCTGCTCACGGGCCCGTCCGCGGGGCGCCGGTACGAAGTCGTCTCCCAGCTGACCCTCGGGCGCAGTCCTTCCTGCGACATCCCGTTGGAAGACGACCAGGTGTCGCGGCGCCACGCGCAGCTGTTCCTGGACACCATCGCGGGACAGGTGCGGTTGCGCGACCTGGGGTCCACCAACGGCACACTGCTCAACGGGCAGCGGCTGGCGCTCCAGGAAGAGGCGGTGCTGCGGCCGGGCGACCGGATGCGCGTGGGCGCCACCATCGCGGTGTACGAGCCGCCGCCGGTGTCCATCGTCGACGAGCCCTCGGGCGTGTCCGCTCCGGAGCCGGATCACGTGCCCATCGAGGAGGTGCTGCCGCACGTGGGCGCGGCCGCGGCGATGTACTCGGCGGGGACGGCGCTCCTGGGTGCCACCAGCGAGGCGATGGTGCTGCGGCGGCTGTCGGAAGAGACGGTGCACGCGCTCAACGCGGACCGTGCCGCGGCGCTGCTGAGCGGATCGGAGGGATTGCGTACGGCGGCGGTGTCCGGCGCTGCGTCCGTGGAGGTGCCTCGCGCGCTGGTGCAGGCGGCGCTGGAGCGCAAGGAATTGGGCCGGACGGACACGGCCCTGTGCTCGCCGCTGGTGGCTTCGGGCGGGATGCCTTTTGGCGTGCTGTACGTGGAGCGCGAAGAGTCGCCGTTCACCGAGGGCGAGGGCCAGTTGCTCGCGTCACTGGGGCGGCTGGGCGGTGAGGCCTATACGGCGGTGCGCTCGCGCGGTGAGGCGGAGGCGGCGGACATGCCCTGGGTGACGCCGCTGGGGACTTCGCGGGCATTCCGGGGCGTGGTGGAGGAGGCGCGGCGGGCGGCGGGCAGTGCCGCACCGGTCGTGCTGCACGGCGAGCCGGGCACCGGCAAGGCGCTGTTGGCGCACTTCCTCCATGGCAAGTCTCCGCGCGCGCTGGGGCCGTGGGTGACGGTGGAGTGCCGGCAGTCCCTGGAGGCCGTGGAGGTGGCGCTCTTCGGCCGGGCGGGCGCGCCCGGCCAGCCCCCGGTGACGTCCGCGGTGTTGCGTGCGGACGCGGGCACACTGCTCCTGCGCCACGTCGAGGCGCTTCCCCGGCCGGCGGCGGAGCGGCTGGCGCGGATGCTGGCCCGGCGCGCGGCTCCGGCGCGGCAGGGCGGCGAGGAACCCGTGGACGTGCGGATCGTCGCCACCAGTGCTTCGCCGGTGTCGCGGCTCGCGTCGCGGGGGGAGTTCGATGCGGCGCTGGCCCGGGGGCTGGCGGGCTTCGAGCTGGAGGTGCCGCCTCTTCGCGAGCGGAGGGGTGACGTGCCGGTGTTGCTGGAGTACTTCGCGCTGCGCGGTGCCCGGCAGGGCGGGCGGGAAGCCCCGGTGCTCGGCCCCGAGGCCCGGCGCCTGCTGGCGGAGTATCCGTGGCCGCAGAACGTGCGCGAATTGGAGCTGGTGGCGGAGCGGCTGGGGCGCGTGTACGCGGCGGGCCACGTGGGCATTCCGCAACTGCCTCCGGAGGTGCGCGAGGGCGCGGTGGGGCAGGCGCCTCGCACGTTGCAGGAGCAGGTGGCCCGCCTGGAGCGCGACGCCATCGCGGAGGCGCTTCGCGATTCCGGATGGAAGAAGGTCCGTGCGGCGGAGATGCTGGGCATCAGCCGGCCCACGCTCGACCGGAAGATGGAGGAGTACGGGCTGACGCTGGAGCGGGGGACTCGCGGCTGAGCGGTCAGGCCTTGGTGACTGCCGTGTCCTTGCGGCGGCTGATCAACACACCCGTGAGGATGAGCCCCGCACCGAGTATCTGGAACAGGGTGGGGCGCTCACCGCGAATCGCCCAGGCAGTGAGGGCCGCGACGACGGGGATGCCGGTGCCGTAGAGCGTCGTGCGGTTGGTGCCCACCTGCTGCACGCTGCGGAACCACACGAAGTACGCGAGCACCAGCGGCACCAGCGCCGAGTACACGAGTGCGATCCAGCCCGCGGCGCCCACGCGCGACGTGTCCATCGCGATGACCTGGGAGGCTCCGGCCAGGACCACGCCCGGGGCTCCCGTGAGCATGGTGATGGCGGTGACGCGCAGCGCGGACACGCCTTCGCCTACCGCGCGCGTGCCCACCGTGTAGATGGCCCAGCACAGCGAGCTGCAGACAATCAGCGCGTCACCTGTCCACGTCGCCGCGCCCAGGTTCGGGCCTCGCGCTCCGACCACGAGCAGCATTCCCACCACCGCGAGGGACAGCCCCGCGACGACCGGGCGCCGCAGCCGTTCGATGCCGAGCGCCGCGCCCAGCGTCGCCGTCACCACCGGGCTCACCGCCGTGAGCATGCCGCTGTTGGCCGCCGTGGTTCGCGCGAGGCCTTCGATGAAGAACAGCTGGTACAGCGTGTTGCCCACGAACCCCAGCGCGGTGAGCCGCAGGAACACCTTCCACGGCATCGGCTTGTGGCCTTCCACGGCCAACAGCACGAGCCCCATCGCGAGCGCCGCGAGTCCGAAGCGCAGCGACATGAAGGCCCGGGGCGGCATGCCCTCCAGCGCGTCCTTCACGAGGGTGTAGTTCGTCCCCCAGACGACCACGACGGCGATCATCGCCAGGTCGGAGGCGGAGACGAGACGGGCAGGCGCTGCGACCGCGGGCGACGAGGTGCTCACGCGGCGGGGCATAGGGCGGCGCGAGGCCGGATGCAACCGACGGAGCTGCAACGAACAGGCGGGCATGCGCGGCTTCCCCGGCAGGCGACCCGCACATGCGGTGCTCCGGCCCGGGCGGAGTCGACGTGACGCCGACGTTTCCCCACGCGCGTGCTTGTCCGGCCGCCCCGCCCGTGGCGTAAATGCCCGCCCATGGACTTCCGTTATTCGGACGAGGTGCGGCGCGCGAAGGACTCCGGGCAGCCGCTGGTGGCGCTGGAGACGAGCGTCGTCGCGCAGGGCCTGCCGTACCCCGACAACCTGGCCGCTGCTCGCGCGTGCGAGGAGGCCATCCGCCGCGCTGGTGCCGTGCCCGCGCCCATCGCCATGGTGGACGGGGAGGTGTGGATTGGTCTGGAGGACGCCGCGCTGCGCCGGCTGGCCGAGGGCAAGGAGAAGCTCCTCAAGCTGGGCTCGCGCGACCTGGCCGTGGCGATGGCCACGCGCGCCAGCGGTGGCACCACCGTGAGCGCCACGTGCGAACTGGCCGCGGCGGCGGGCATCCGCGTGTTCTCCACCGGCGGCATCGGTGGCGTGCACCGCGGTGCCTCCGAGCACTGGGACATCTCGCAGGACATCGCGGCGCTGTCGCGCTACCCCGTCGCCGTGGTGTGCGCGGGCGCCAAGTCCGTGTTGGATCTGCCCAAGACGATGGAGCTCCTGGAGACGGCGGGCGTGCCCGTCATCGGCGTGGGCACCAACGAGCTGCCGTCCTTCTACAGCCGCGAGTCCGGCCTCTCGCTGGAGCACCGCGCGGACGACGCGGAGGCCGCCGCACGCATCGCCCATGCGCGCTTCGACACGCTGGGGCAGGGCGGCGTGCTCTACACCGTGCCGCCTCCGGCGGAGGCCGCGCTGGCTCGCAACGACGTGGAGCTGCACATCGCGTCGGCGCTGGCGGACGCGGACCGGCAGGGTGTGCGCGGCAAGGCCGTGACGCCGTTCCTCCTGGGCGAGATGGCGAAGCGCACCGGAGGCAAGAGCCTCAAGACGAACCTGGCGCTCCTGGAGAACAACGCGCGCTTCGCGGGGGCGCTGGCCGTGGCCTACGCCCGCCTCGCGAAGCGCTGAACGCCGCGCGACGACGGCTCAGGATGCGCGGTGCTGGAACCAGGACATCAGGTCCTCCAGCGCCGCGCGGTCCACGTCGTCGAAGGTGTTCTTGTGCTCGGAGTCGATGTCGAGCACCGCGAGCAGTTCACGGTTGCGCCCGTACACCGGCACGACGATCTCCGACGCGGAGCGCCCGTCGCAGGTGATGTGGCCCGGGAAGGCGTGCACGTCCGGCACCACCACCGTTTCGCCCTTCGCGGCGGAGGTGCCGCACACGCCCTTGCCGAAGGTGATCTCCAGGCACCCGAGCGTCCCCTGGTAGGGGCCCACGCGCAGCAGCTTCCCGGGCGTCACCACCCGGTAGAAGCCCGTCCACAGGTGGCCGAAGGCGTTGTGCAGCAGGCAGCTCATCGTCGCCATCGCGCAGATGTCGTCGTCCACGCCTTCGAGGATGGCGAGCGCGTGCGTCTTCAGCTCTGCGTATGCCTCGGTCTTGGGCTGACCGCGCAGATCCAGGGTGACTTCGGCCATGATGGAGTCCTCTGTCAGGTATTGCTTTCCGCCCCTTCTAACAACCCTCGTGCCCGCTGGCACAGGAGGTCGTGTGGAACCGCTCGTCCTGGATTCGCGAACCCGTCTGCTCGTGCTCACCGGTGCCGGAGTCTCCGCGGAGAGCGGCGTCCCCACCTTCCGGGGCATGAACGGGCTGTGGGAGAACCACCCCGTCGAGGCCGTGGCGTCCCCGCAGGGCTTCGATGCGAACCCCGCGCTCGTCTGGCGCTTCTATTCGCAGCGCCGGACGGGGGCGGCGGACGTGAAGCCCAACCCGGGCCACGACGCGCTGGTGCGCTGGGAGCAGCACCTGGGCGACCGCTTCCTCCTGGCCACCCAGAACGTGGACGGCCTGCACACGAAGGCGGGCAGCCAGCGCGTGGTGGACATGCATGGCAACCTCTTCCGCACGAAGTGCGCGGACTGCGGGCGGGTGCCCTTCGCGGACACCTCGGTGCACCCGTCGGGGACGGTGCCGAAGTGCGACAGCTGCGGGGGCCGGCTGCGGCCGGACATCGTCTGGTTCGGGGAGATGCTGGACCCCAACGACCTGGCGCGCATCGGTGAGTTCATCCAGCGCCAGGACGGCACGCGGCTGGTGTTCCTGGCCGCGGGGACGTCCGGGGCGGTGTGGCCGGCGGCGGGCATCGTGGACGAGGTGCGCGCCGTGCGCGGGGACACGTGGCTCGTGAACTACGAGTCCGCCGCGAACACGGAGCGCTTCCATCACTTCGTCCAGGGCCTGAGTGGGCAGGTGCTGCCCACCCTGGCGAACCTCGTCTGAGGTCCGGAGCGGGCGCTACGGGCCCCGGAGGACGGTGAGCCCCTGGTCGGTGAGGACGAGCAGCATGCTCGGTGTCACGGTGGGCTCGTAGACGAGCTGCAGGACGCGCTGGCCGGACACCTCCCGCACCTGGGCCAGCGTGGTGCCGTCCGGCTCCAGCCGCCAGAGGCCCGCGCCGTTGGTGCCGATGTAGAGCGCGCCGTCGTCCGTCGCCTTGAGTGACAGGATGCGGTTCGACGGCAGCCCCGCGAGCTTCGACCAGTTGCCCGCCGAACGGGACTTCGGCGTCAGCGACCAGACGCCGTACTCCGCGCTTCCCAGGTAGTAGCGGCCCGAGGAGACCTGCTCGAAGGCGCGCCAGTAGTCGTCGGTGGCCTGTCCGTTGATCAGCTCGTTGTAGCTCTTGAACTTCCAGGGCGTGGGACCCTCCCAGGTGAGCTCACGGTCCCACTCCTCCAGCTTCGGGCTGGGCACGAGCACGCCGAGCATCTGCTCATTGGCGACGAGGACGTCACCGTTCAGCCCGATGCCCAGGCCGTGCATGTAGGGGCACTGGAGCGAGCCCCACTCCGAGCCGTCCTCGAAGAGGTACCAGCCGGGGTGGCGGTGGCTGTTGTAGGTGAGCCCCTGGACGCGCGTCACGCCGTGGTTGGTGGTGATGTAGAGGTCGCCGCGATCCCGGCCGCGCGTCACGCGGGCGCAGTTGAGGACGGAGCGGTCCTCCTCGTAGTGGAAGTCATTGGTGTTGTGGATGCCCGCCTGACGGCCGGCGTTCGACGTGCCGGTGGTGCGCCAGAGGTGCTCCTCGAGCGTGACGCTGCCGTCCGGCTGGACGCGGACGGCGTCGAGGTCTCCCTTCTGGTACTGGGCGAAGCGCTCGGCCGAGTAGCCCGCCTCGCCCTTCCAGGGGATGTACGTGCGTTGCTCGATGCCTTCCGCGCGCTTCATCTCGTCGGCGGAGTAGCCCACGTACGCGCGTCCGGCCGCCCCGCCGCAGATGACCGTGGATCCGGTCGCGAGCGAATCCAGACCGAACGGCTCGCGCGCCTGGCCGACGCCGGTGGTCCACGTGGGCGCGGTGTCGCCCGGGCGCAGCACGCCGATGCGGCGGCCGTCGAGGAGCCAGAGGTTGAGCCCTTCATCGACGCCAACGCTCTGGGGTTTGCCCACGCCAAACGAGCGCGTGTAGTCGAGCACCGCGTCCGCGGGCCACGGCCCTGCGTCGGGCGTTTCGCCGGTGCCGGCATCGGGCGGTGGCCCCGCGTCAGGGATCTCGCCGGCATCTGGCGTCCCGCCATCTTCACCAGGAGGGAGCGTGCCGGCATCCGGAAGGGAATCCGGAGGGGGAAGCGAGGGAACTTCGTTTCCATCGGACGGCTCGAGGACGGGCTCGTCCTGTGGATCGACTGTCGAGGAGTCGTCGCTGCAACCCGCCGACAGCAAAGACATGAACACCAACCCCGCCCCCACCACGCCAACGCGAATACCCATTCCGTGTGTTCCTCCACGGAGGCTTCATGGCAAGACGCGGGCCAGCGTGGTTCGCGTCAGGTGGGTTCAATTCCTTGCGTCAAGGGCAGCGCATGCGCGGCCCGTGTTGGCGTGCCTTCCAGTACCCTTCGCCACGAGCCCCGCCATGTCGCAGGAACGCTTCACGACCAGCCGCGAGGTGTATCACCGGATCCGGTGGGACCCCCGGCTCGATGCCCGCGAGTTCGTCGTCGGTTACGACGCGCACCGCGGCGCCATGGAGGAGATGCCCTTCGAGGCGTTCATCCCCGATGGCGAGATTCCGTGGCACCGCGTCTGGTACTTCAAGCGCGGAACCCAGACGGTGTGGGACCGCAAGGAGCGCATCGACCTCCTGAGCAACGCCCGGCCCGCGGAGGAGACCGCGTCACCTCCGCTCCTCGCGGTGCCGGGCTTCACGCCACTGCCCGCATGGCGGTACGACGCACGATCGGGCTCGTGGACAGAGGCCTCGCGTGATCCCGGCCAGGCGCTTCCCGCCGCGGCCACGCTCACCGTTGCCACCTTCAACGTCCTCTTCGACCTGTACGACGCGGAGCTGCTGGCGACCGAGCGCAGGACCCCGGCGGCGCTCGCGCTGCTCCGCGAAACGGATGCGGACGTCATCGCGCTCCAGGAAGTCACCCCGACGTTCCTCAAGGCCCTGCTCGCGGCACCCTGGGTTCGCGAGCACTACTGGCTGTCCGACGGTCCCGGCGCGAACACCGTGGCGACCTATGGCCAGGTGTTGCTGTCTCGCGTGCCCCTCGCTTCCGTGTGGCAGCGCGTCTTCTCTCGGGACAAACGCATCATCACCGCCGAGCTGCGCCTCGCGGAGGGCACGCTGTGGGTGGCCACGCCGCACCTGACGAGCGACCGGGACGCATCCGGCGCCTCCGCGCGCGCCGTGCAGGTCGAAGCCCTTCTCGAATGGGCCCGCGTGCTCGGGTCCACGAGCGATACCGAGCCCGCGGACCTGGTGCTGGCCGGTGACTTCAACTTCGGCGACGGAGCGCCGGAAACGGAGTCCTTCGCTCGCGCGGGCTTCGTGGATGCGTGGTCCTCGCTGCGACCTTCGGAAGCAGGGGAGACGTTCAACCCCCGGTTGAACACCCTGGCGGCGATCACCACGGTCTCAGGAACGCTCCGGCGCTTGGACCGGGTGCTGGTGGCTTCGCCTTCGGGCCGGCTCGCACCCACGTCCGTGGACCTCTTCGGCGAAACGCCCCTGGCGGGACCGCCCGCGCCTTCAGGGCAGCCCCTCTTCGCCTCGGATCACTTCGGACTGCGCTGCGTCCTGCACCGTGAAGCGGTTGTGTCCCAGGGGCCGGTCGCGGCGCGGACCTCCACGGCGCTGGTTCACCACACGGCCCTGGTGCTCATTCCCCCTGAAGACGTCTGGGCCCCCATCCAGGCACTGCGCAAGAAGCACGACGCGAAGTTCCAGCGGTGGATGCCCCACATCACGCTGCTGTATCCCTTCGTCCCGGAAGAGGACTTCGAGACGGCGGAAGCGCTCCTCGTGGATGCACTCCAGGACCTCGAACCCTTCGACGTGACGCTCTCCACGTTCGGCCACTTCGAACACCGTGCCAACGCGACAGCGTGGCTCCGCCCCGATGATCAGCCCTCCGGCGCGCTGGCGGCGCTGCACGCGAAGCTCGTGGCGGCCCTGCCCGAATGCGCCACGTCCGCCCATGGCGGCTTCACGCCACACCTCTCCGTGGGCCAGCTCCCACTCTCATCGGACGCGGACCTCGTCCGTGCACTTGCCGAGTGGCAGCGAAACTGGCGGACGCTGAAGTTCCGCGTGGGCGAGCTCTGCCTCATCCGGAGGAAGGGCGACACGCCCTTCGAGGTCATCCGGCGCATTCCCCTCGCACAGGCGCACAGGGCAACGCCGGAGCACGAAGACGCACCGTTGCGCGAAGCACGGATCTCCATCGGCGCTGGTGAATCCCATGCGGGACACGCCGCCAGGACCGCGGCGGTGGAGCAACTGCGCCAGCACTGCGAACGGATCGGCACCACGCTGCATCCCTATGGCTCGTATCTCCTGGGCACGGATGGCGCGGGCAGTGACGTGGACGCGGTCGCCATCGGCCCGGCGAGCCTGCCCCGCGAGGACTTCGCGCGAGCGCTCCTTCAGGAACTGGCACCGGGCACGGCTCGCTACGTGGCGGACGCCGCCATCCCGCTGGTGAAGTTGTCCCTCGGAGGCGTGAGCTTCGACCTGGCCTATGCGAGCCGTCCGGAGGGCGTGCCCCCTGAGGACCCCCTGACGCTGCTCGAACAGCATGGCTCTCAGCTCGACCCCGCGGGCCACCGTGCCGTGCTGGGATTGGCGGACACGTTGGGCCTCATGGACGTCATCGCCCGGGGAGGCGGACAGGCCGAGCGGTTCCGCACGCTGATGCGCGCGGTGAAGGCCTGGGCCCGGGCCCGAGGCATCTACTCGCATGCGCTGGGCTACCTCGGCGGCTTGTCCTGGACGCTGCTCGCGGCATGGGCCTGCACCCGCGCGACTCCGGACGCCATGCGGTCCGACGCGTCGCTGCTCGCGCACTTCTTCGGCACCTTCGCCTCATGGCCCTGGCCCCAGCCCGTGACGCTCACGCCGGAGACCGCCCGCTACCGGCCCGATGGCAAGCGCGACCTCGTGCCTGTCATCGCCCCCGCGCTCCCCGCGCGAAACACCGCGCGCAACGTGTCGCGCTCCACGTTCCGCGTCATCCGCGAGGAACTGCTCCGGGCCCGCGAGCTCGTGGCCAACGCTCGCGCCTCGGGGACCCCCTCCGCATGGGCCGCGCTCTTCCTGCCGCTGGAGGCCGACGAAGCACTTCCGGCCGGGTTGCGCCTGTCCGTCGAAGCCAGTTCCTCCGAGGACCGGGAGACTGTCGCGGGTTGGGTCCTCGGGCACGTCACCGCCCTGGTGTATCGGCTGGAAGGCGACCGCCGTCTCTCCGTGCGTCCACTCCAGCCATCACAGGCCGGAGGCACGCTGCTCATCGGGCTGGAGGTTCGCGAGGCCCGGGACGCGGCTGCGTTGTCCTGGCAGCCGCGGAGTCCGCTGTTCGCGGCCGTGGAGGCGTTCCGCGCGTCCTTCCAGGAATGGACGCACCGCCCATCCGGCGCGGTGCTCCACGTCG
Source organism: Corallococcus carmarthensis (assembly GCF_003611695.1). Lineage (GTDB taxonomy): Bacteria > Myxococcota > Myxococcia > Myxococcales > Myxococcaceae > Corallococcus > Corallococcus carmarthensis. The sequence goes on from NZ_RAWE01000033.1 coordinate 14,075, forward strand.
AACTCGTGCGAGGCAATGACAGCTCACGGAGCGACGCACCCGCTCCGTGAAGCGTGTCACCCGGACGCCCGCGTCACTTCTGTCCCGCGAGCCACGACCCCCAGCGCACGATCCGCGTGCCGCCTTCCGGCTCGCGCTTGCCACCCGTCACCACGCGCTCGGTGCTGCTGGCGAGCGGCTGGAAGCGCGCCTCGTAGGGCAGGCCCGCGAGCCCCGGCGCCCACGGCTCGGCCGCCCAGGTCTGTGAGAAGGCGCGCTGGGTGCCTTCGACGTTCTCGCTGCTCTGTTCGATGAGGGCAGGCACGTCGTGGCCCTCCGCGCTGAACGTGCCCCGGGTGCCGGCGGCCGCGGCGGCGGGCGGCCATTCCCCCGTGGCCAGCACCTCCCAGGGCAGCCCCATCAGCAGCTCCTCCAACGCCTCCGGCTCGGCCTGGGAGAAGTCGGAGCAGGGGGCCGCGTTGGCTTCGACGGGGCCCTCGGTGCGCAGGAGGTAGCCTCGCTCGGCGGTGAAGCACACGCGCTGCACGCCGGGCGCGGGGCCCACGTCCACGAACCGCTCGTAGTACGCGCCCGGGCCCAGGGGCCGCTCCAGCGCGGGCACGGGGGCGCTGGCGTCGGCGGAGCCCTCACGGACTTCGCGCAGAGTCAGCTGGAAGCCACCGGGCACGCGGAAGCCGGCGGACTCCGTGCTCGCTTCAATCAAGCCCCGGGTGAGGTACAGCGGGCCCGGCGCGTTGGCGTACACGCGCGTGCGCAGCGGGCCGTCGAAAGAGCGCTGGTCGCTGACGTAGCGCACGGCCTCCCAGGTGCGGCCCGCGCTGGATGCGACCTCGGCGGTGGCCTTGCCTCCATGCGGCACGTCGAGCGGGCGCGTCATGTCCGCGCGCACGGGGAACAGCAGGTCCTGCGCCAGCCGCGCCTGCGACAGGGGCTTGCCGGCCTCATCGCTGAAGGCCGCGCGCACCCAGACCCAGGGTTGCTGCACGGCCACCACCTCCAGCGTCAGCTGCCCCTGAAGGGTGCGCGCGGTGCCACCGGCGCGAGGCTCGGGGCCTTGCGTCGCGCTGAAGGTATAGGTGACGCGGTCGCCCACGCGCGCGCGCGCCCACGCCTCGGCGGACTGCACGGACGCGGCGTCCTGGGTCCGCGTGTCGGAAGGCGCGGGGCCGCTCGACTTCGTGCTCTCGCAGCCGGGGAGGAACGACAGGGCCGCACCCAACAGCGCGGCGATGGGGAGGGAAGGGCGCATGGTCATGGAGACGGGATATACCGGGAGCGGATTCAACTCCCAGTCCTCACGCGTTCTGCGCGGATTCCATGAATTGTGGGAGTAAATGCGACCCTGGGGAGGGTGACTGATTAGAAGACACTGCTGTCCGAAAATCAGTGGGTTCCCGTATGAGCAGCAAAAGGGCTTGGGCCCCAAGCACTTGCACTTCCAGGTGTCACGTTACGTTACGCTCACATTCTTGGAAGCTGGAGTGCTAGCGCTCCATGTAAATCAACAAAACCGAGTTATTCCCTCTGACGTGACGCTGGCCCGACAGTTGCTCAGTGGCTGGGCAAGCTGTCCGCGGCTGACGGGAAGGTCAGGCGGCAGCGGATCTCCCCCGAACCAGAGGAACGACGAATGTTCAAGAAGGCGGCAGTCCTCGTGGCGAGCTGTGGTGCGTTGCTGTCTGGCTGCGGTACCGACCTGGAGAGTGAGAACCAGGAGATCGTCTCCAACCTGATCGAGGCCGGCTTCCCCGCGGACGACATCATGGAGGCTGACGGTCAGGTGTACGTGGGCCGCGACGCGCACGTGACGCTGGAGGCCTCGCGCGAAATGCTCCAGACGGGCAAGGAGACCCAGGAGCAGTACCGCACGACGAACCTCGTCAGCTCCACCAAGACGAAGATCTGCATCAACCCCACGTCCACGTTCAACAGCTACACCCGCCTGAGCCAGGGCCTGGACCTGGCCATCCAGAACTACAACCAGCGCGGCCTGAGCTTCACGATGGCGCGTGGCCCCACCACGGGCTGCAGCGCGAACATCACCGCGACGGTGACCTCTGGCGCCGGCGGCTCCGCGGGCTTCCCGTCGGGCGGCAACCCCTACGGCACCATCAACATCGGCACCAGCCTGAACACCTACAGCGTGGACGTGAACGAGCACGTCATCACGCACGAGCTGGGTCACTGCATCGGCTTCCGTCACTCGGACTACTACAACCGCGCCATCAGCTGCGGCGGCGCCGCCAGCAACGAGGGCACCGCGGGCGTGGGCGCCATCCTCATCACCGGCACGCCGAGCACCGCGACGGTGGGCGGCTCCATCATGAACTCCTGCTTCCGCTCGACGGAGACCGGCGAGTGGACCAGCTCGGACATCACCGCGCTGAACGCCATCTACTAGCGAATGGCGTTGCGACCCCTTGAGTCCTTCATGAGTCCGCGGGGTCGCATCCTCGCGGGCACCTTCCTCCTCCTGGGCCTCACGGCCTGTGGAAAGCAGAAGGTGCCCGCGGATTCCCATCCGGCAGTCTGTGAGAGTCCCACGGCGTCGCGGGTGCGCCAGCCGTCGGAGGTGAGTGGCCTCACGCAGTGTGGCCCGATCGCCGACTTCACCCCCATCAACAGCTACCAGGGCGAGTTCGCGGACGTCGCGCAGACGGCCGAGGACGCGGTCGTCCTGATTGACGGGCGCTGCACCGGAACACTGATTGAAGCGAGCGCGGGTCCCGTGGTGGTGACGGCGGGGCACTGTGTCGCTCTCGGGGACCGGCCGCTGCTCGTCTTCAACTTCGAGGATCAGCCTGACGGGGACACGCTCATCACCGAGGGCACCGTCATCGAGCAGTCGCTCGAACCCGACTACGCGCTCATCCATCCGGACGCGATGCCCAAGGTGACGCCGGTCCTGCTGACGGCCGTGCCCAGCGAGCGGCTGGCGATCATCCAGCATCCCCGGGGGAAGCCCAAGGTCATCGCCGAAGGCGAGTACCTGGATGCGTGCAACTCACTGGTCTACTACGCGGACCTGGACACCCTGGTCGGAAGCTCCGGCGCGGGCGTGCTCAACCGTCAGGGCCAGCTGCTGGGCATCCACACGGACGGTGATTGCGACGAGACCGGCCGCGGCGCCAACCGGGGTTGGACGACGGAAGCGATTGTCGCGGCGTCGCCGTACCTGGTGGACGCCGACATCGTCGCGCGCTGAGGCCTGACCGGCCCGGAGTACACTTGGGGCCTCCCCGCCTGTCCCGGGACCCCCATGAATCGCCTGCGCCTCCTGACCCTCCTGGCCCTTGTTTCGATGTCCGCGTGCGGGGGGACGTCCGCATCGCCTGACCCCGGCCCCGGTGCGGTCCAGGACGCCGTGACCGGCGTGTCCGTGACCGGCGCGGACCGGGTCGCGTTCAAGGCCCGGACGGTCTTCACGGCGGACGTGGCGGGCACGGGGGTGTTCTCAACCGACGTGACGTGGAGCATCGCGTCCGGGGCCGGCAGGCTGTCCGCCGCGACTGGCACGTCCGTCACCTATACGGCCCCGTTCGTCCAGGAGGACTCGGTGGTGACCGTCCAGGCGGTGTCCCAGGCGGATCCCTCGAAGAGCGGCCTGTGGACCTTCACCGTGGGCCGGGCCCCTGTCGCGAGGTTGGTGGAGGGCGTCTATGAGGGGCCGGTCTCCGTGACGTCGACCTCGTCTCCGGAATCGCCGCCCCGGCAGCAGCAGTACACGCTGGAGTGGGTGAGCGATACCCAGCTCCATCTCAGCCCCATCCTGGGATTCCCGAAGGGCGTCCGGGTCGACGTCAGCGAAGACGGCACGCTGGTCATTCCCCCCCAGGACGGCCCCGCCACCGGCTATGACAAGTATTGCTTCCGTCAGCAGTCTTTCATTGGAGGGGATGCCGCGGGCACCGCGGCGACGGGGACCTGGGACGTCCAGGGCAACCTGACCCTGCGCTGGAGCCTGCGTTACGAACGGGAGTGCATCGGGCCCGGGGGGCCCTTTCCGGGCTCCCACATCATGTATGCCTATCAGTACGACCATGTCTTCACAGGCGTCCGGCTGGAGGTGCCCCGGCCTCCCGCCGCCACGTTCCTCGAGGGCATCTATTACCTGGGGAACTGGTCCTTCACGGAGGAGACGACGTCCGCCACCCAGCCGCCGAGCACCCGGTCCGTCAGCCGCGCCTTCTCATTCACGATCGAGCGTGAAAGCGATACCCGGGTGCGTATCAAGGGTCTCTTCAGCTCCACCGAGGGCGTTCCGGTCGACGTCTTCGAGGACGGCACGTTGGAGTTCCTCCCATACACGGCCGCGCCCCAGGGCGATGACCGGACCTGCGAGCGCCACTTCTCCATCGGAGAGGGGAGCACCGTCACGCCGGGGACGGGGACCTGGGATCGCTGGGGGAACCTGACGCTGGACTGGCTCAGCCGGAGCGAAATCATCTGCGCGGCCAACGAAGGCAGCGACTCCCTCACGCGGACCACCAACACCTTCGTGGGAAGGAAGTACTAGCGCGGGCCCGTCGGGTTCTTGCGAACAGGAGATACTCTGGAATTGAAGCACTGCATGGATTTCATGCTTTGCTGTCCAAGGACCCGAGGGGAGACGACCATGTTCAAGAGAGCGGCAGTGCTCGTGGTGGGCTGTGGTGCGTTGCTGTCCGGCTGCGGTACCGACCTGGAGAAGGAGAACCAGGAGATCATCTCCAACCTGGTCGAGGCGGGCTTCCAGGCCGGCGACATCACGGTCGCGGAGGAGGGCGTCTACGTGGGAGGCGACGCGCTGGTGAGCGTCGAAGCGTCCCGCGAGATGCTCCAGTCCGGTGGGGCCAGCGCGGAGCAGTACCGGACGACCAACGTCGTCAGCACGTCGCTCGTGAAGAAGATCTGCATCAATCCGACGGCCACGTTCAACAGCTACAGCCGCTTGAGCCAGGGCCTGGACCTGGCCATCCAGAACTACAACGCGCTGGGCCTCTGCTTCACGATGGTCCGGGGGACCACCACCGGCTGCAACGCGACCATCGTCGCGACGACCGCGCCGGGCATGGTCTACAACTCAGGCTTCCCCTCGGGGGGCCGTCCGTATGGAACCATCACCATCGGCACGGGGTGGAACACCTCGCCGCTCGACACGGTCGAGCACGTCGTCACCCACGAGCTGGGCCACGCGCTGGGCATGCGTCACTCGGACTATTACTCCCAGGTCATCAGCTGCGGCACGGGCGGCAACGAAGGCACCGCGGGCGTGGGGGCCATCCTCATCCCCGGCACGCCCGCCACGTCCTACGTGAACGGGTCCATCTTCAACGCCTGCCTTCCGCCGAACCCGACCGGCGAGTTCACCAGCACGGACATCACCGCGCTGACGTACCTCTACCGCTGCTGAGTCCCGAGGAGAGGGGGCGCGCGACGCGGCTCAGTCCGCCTGCGCCGCGCGCTTGGGCGTGAGCTGCGCTTCCAGGGTCCGCGCCCAGTGGGCCAGGACCTTGCGGCGCCGCGCGGTGTCGTCGTGGAGCAGGTTCGCGAGCGCCAGACCGCGCAGGAGGTCCAGCGTCGCGCGCACGGCGTCGCGCACGTCGCGGTCGCGCTCATCCAGGCCCAACAGCTCGACGGTGAGCCGGTGCACCTCCCGGCCGACGTGCGTTTCGAGCGGCAACAGGAGGGCCTTCAGCTCCGCGTCGGCCCCGGCCGCCACCCAGAGGTGCGTCGCGGCGGTGAAGAGCGGGCCGGCGTAGACGTCATGGAGCAGGTTCAACAACGGCTCGACGCGCCGCCGGCTCTCCGGCAGGCCGCTCGCGCGCCGCACCAGCTCCTCGATCTGCTGATGGAAGACATGCTCCACCGCGGCCGCGACCAGGGCCGCGCGCGTCGGGAAGTGGTGCTGGCAGGCGCCGCGTGACACCCCCGCGCGCTCGGCGATGGCGCCCATCGTCGCCCCCGCCCAGCCCTTCTCCACGAGCACGTCGATGGCGGCCGTCATCAGCTTCTGCCGCGTCACCCGGCTGCGCTCCTGCTCCTGCCGTGTCGTTCCGCTCGCCGTGCCGCTCATGGGGCCACACTGTTGCGGCGGGAAGAAAAAAGCAATCGTGATTGCTTTTCTTTGGGGGTGGCGTGCAGACTCGCCGCTCCCTGGCACAGGAGGTGCGATGGACGGGCGATCGCTGCGCATCGGCAATGCATCCGGCTTCTACGGCGACCGCTTCTCCGCGTTCCGGGAGATGCTGGAGGGCGGTCCGCTCGACGTCCTCACGGGCGACTACCTGGCGGAGCTGACCATGCTCATCCTGGGCCGCGACCGGCTGAAGAACCCGTCGGCCGGGTACGCGAAGACGTTCCTGCGCCAGCTGGAGGAGACGCTCGGGCTCGCGGTGGAGCGCAAGGTCCGCATCGTCACCAACGCCGGGGGCCTCAACCCGGAGGGGCTCGCGAACGACCTGCGCGCGCTCGCCACGAAGCTGGGCTTGTCCGTCAACATCGCGCACGTTGAAGGCGATGACCTGGTCGGACGCGCGGACGAGCTCGGCTTCGATCAGCCCCTCACGGCGAACGCGTACCTGGGGGGCTGGGGCATCGCGGCGTGCCTCGACGCGGGCGCGGACATCGTCGTCACGGGACGCGTGACGGATGCGTCGCTCGTCGTCGGCCCCGCGGCCTCCTTCTTCGGCTGGAAGCGCGACGACTGGGACTGCCTCGCGGGCGCGATGGTCGCGGGCCATGTCCTGGAATGCGGCGCCCAGGCGACCGGCGGCAACTTCGCGCGCTTCGGTGAAATCGACGTGCGCCGGCCCGGCTTCCCGCTCGCGGAGCTCTTCGCTGACGGCTCGAGCATCATCACCAAGCATCCGGACACGGGTGGCGCCGTCACCGTCGACACCGTGAAGGCGCAGCTCGTCTATGAAATCGGCGGTGCCCGCTATGCCGGCCCCGACGCCACAGCGCGCTTCGACACCATCGTGGTCGACACCGAGGGCACCGACCGGGTGCGTTTGTCCGGCGTGCGCGGTGAGCCGCCACCTCCGGAGGTGAAGGTGTGCCTGAACCGGCTCGGCGGCTTCCGCAACGATGCCCAGTTCATCCTCGTCGGCCTGGACATCAAGGAGAAGGCCGCGCTCGTGCGGGCGCAGCTCGATGCGACGCTCAAGCCCCGCCCCGCCGAGGTCCTCTACACGCTCGCGCGCACCGACCACGCTGACGCTCCGAGCGAGGAGCAGGCGTCGGCGACGCTGCGGGTCACCGTGAAGGATGCCGACTCGAAGGTCGCCGGCCGTTCCTTCAACGGCACGGTGGTGGAGCTCGCCCTGTCCAGCTACCCCGGCTTCTTCCTGCCCGCGTTGCCTGGCGACGCCTCGCCCTTTGGCGTCTACACCGCGGCCTATGTGGATGCGCGGAAGGTGCCGCACGTCGCGGTGTTCCCGGATGGACGGCGCATCGACGTGTTGCCGCCGGAGAAGACGCTGGGGCTCGAAGCGGTCCCCGCGCCGTCGCTGCCCGCGCCGTTGCTGGCGGGCCCCACCCGGCGCGTGCCGCTCGGTCAGGTGGCCCTGGCCCGCAGCGGAGACAAGGGCGGGGACGCGAACATCGGCGTCTGGGTCCGCACCGAAGAGGCGTGGAGCTGGCTCGTGCACACCCTCACGGAGGAGCTGCTGCGCACGCTGCTGCCAGAGGCGCGGGAACTCAAGGTCCAGCGCCACGTGCTCCCGAACCTGCGCGCCCTGAACTTCGTCATCGAGGGACTCCTCGGCGAGGGCGTCTCGTCATCCACCCGCTTTGATCAGCAGGCCAAGGCGCTCGGCGAATGGCTGCGCTCGCGCCACGTCGACGTCCCGGAATCGCTTCTCTAACGCCTTCGCACGCTCCCGAGCCCACCGAGGAAGCCATGCAGCAGACCCAGGAACACCGCGCCATCCGCCAGACCGTCCGCAAGTTCGTGGAACAGGAGCTGAACCCGCACATCGACGCCTGGGAGGCCGCGGAGATCTTCCCCGCGCGGGAGGTGTTCCGGAAGCTGGGCGAGCTGGGCCTGCTCGGCATCACGAAGCCCTCGGAGTTCGGCGGGCTGGGGCTTGACGCGTCGTTCTCCGTCGCCTTCGCCGAGGAGCTGGGGCACTGCACCTGTGGCGCACTGCCCATGGCCATTGGCGTCGTCACGGACATGGCGACGCCCGCGCTCGCGCGCTTCGGCAGCGACGAGCTGCGGCGGGAGTTCCTGGCGCCAACGCTCACGGGCGAGCGCGTCTGTTCCATCGCGGTGAGCGAGCCGGGCGCCGGCTCCGACGTGGCGAGCGTGACGACCACGGCGCGCCGGGATGGCGACGACTACGTCATCGACGGCAGCAAGATGTGGATCACCAACGGGATGCAGGCGGATTGGATCTGCCTGCTCGCCAACACGGGTGAGGGGCCGGCGCACGCGAACAAGTCGCTCATCATCGTGCCCATGGACCGCCCCGGCATCACGCGGTCGAAGATCCGCAAGCTCGGCATGTGGGCATCCGACACGGCGCAGCTCTTCTTCGACGGCGTGCGCGTCCCCACGCGCTTTCGCATCGGCGACGAGGGGCGCGGCTTCGCGATGCAGATGCAGCAGTTCCAGGAGGAGCGGCTGTTCGTGTCGGCGAGCACGCTGGTCACCTTCGACCGGCTCATCGCGCAGACGGCGGAGTACACGCGGCAGCGCAAGGCCTTTGGCCAGTCCATCCTCGACAACCAGAGCGTGCACTTCCGGCTCGCCGAATTGCAGACGGAGGTCGAGTCGCTCCGGGCGCTCATCTACCGGACCGTCGGCATGTACATCGAGAACAAGGACGACCCGGAGGTCGTGAAGCTCGCTTCGATGTGCAAGCTCAAGTCGGGCCGCCTCGCCCGCGAGCTCGTCGACGGGTGCCTCCAGTACTGGGGTGGCATGGGCTTCACCTGGGACAACCCCGTCGCTCGCGCCTACCGCGACCTGCGCCTGGGCTCCATTGGTGGCGGCGCCGACGAGGTGATGCTCGGAATCATCAGCAAGGCCATGGGAACGCTGCCCCGCAAAGCGCGCGGCTGAGGAGCACACGATGGGATACCGTTCAGTCTTCGCCCCGAATGCCTTCGCGGGCCGCACCATCATCGTCACCGGCGCCGGCAGCGGCATCGGGCGGTGCACCGCGCATGAACTGGCGTCGCTTGGCGCGCACGTCGTCCTCGTGGGCCGCAAGCAGGAGAAGCTCGCGAAGGTCGCCGGGGAGCTGGCCGCCGAGGGCCATGCGTCCACGCAGCACGCCGTGGACATCCGCGACGAGGCGGCGGTGACCGCCATGGTCGCCGCCGTCGTCAAGGAGCGCGGCCGCATCCACGGGCTCGTGAACAACGCGGGAGGACAGTTCCCGTCGCCGCTGTCGGCGATCTCCAAGAAGGGCTTCGAGGCGGTCGTCGCCACGAACCTGACCGGCGGATTCCTGGTCGCGCGCGAGGTGTTCAACCAGTCCATGACCGACCACGGCGGCGCCATCGTGAACATGCTCGCGGATGCCTGGAACGGCATGCCGGGCATGGGGCACTCGGGCGCGGCGCGCGCCGGCATGTTCAACCTGACGCAGACGGCCGCCGTTGAATGGGCCTTCGCCGGGGTCCGCGTGAACGCCGTCGCGCCCGGCTGGGTCGCCTCCAGCGGCCTGGACACCTACGAGGACCCCTTTGTTCGCGAGATGATCCCCATGCTGCGCAAGCAGGTGCCCCTGCACCGGCTGGCCACCGAGGCGGAGGTGAGCGGCGCCATCGCGTTCCTCCTCTCCGACGTGGCCGCGTTCATCACGGGCGAGGTCATCCGCATCGACGGGGGCGCGTCCTGCAACACGAAGGCGTTCCCGCTGTCGGAGCACTCGAACTCGAAGCCGTACGACGGGTTCCACCTCGCCGCGCCGCCCACCATCCTCGACGGTCCGAAGGAGAAGTGACGTGCCCACGCTCGTCTCCCAAGTCGAACCGGCCTCCGCCGCCTTCACCACGCAGCGCAAGGAGATGCTCGCCCGCGTCGCCGAGCTGCGCGCCATCGAGCAGAAGTCGCGCGACACCGAGCAGCTGGCCCGCGAGAAGTTCAAGCAGCGTGGGCAGATCCTCCCGCGCGAACGCCTGGCGCTGCTGCTCGACCGGGGCTCGCCCTTCCTCGAACTCTCCACGCTCTGCGGCTACAAGCACCACGACGACAGCGACGGCTCGCTGGCCGGTGGAAACACCATCATCGGCATTGGCTTCGTGTCCGGCGTGCGCTGTCTGGTGTTCGTGAGCAACTCCGCGGTGAAGGGCGGCACCGCGACGCCCTGGGGCGTCCAGAAGGCGCTGCGCGCGCAGGAGATCGCGCTGCAGAACCGGTTGCCCGTCGTGTCGCTCGTGGAGAGCGGCGGGGCGAACCTGCTCTACCAGCAGGAGATCTTCATCCCGGGCGGGGAGACCTTCTACAACCAGGCGAAGCTGTCCGCGGCCGGCATCCCCCAGGTCACCGTCGTCCACGGGTCGAGCACGGCGGGCGGCGCGTACATCCCGGGCCTCTCCGACCACGTCGTCATGGTGCGCGGCAAGGCGAAGGTGTTCCTCGCCGGCCCACCGCTGCTGCTCGCGGCCACGGGCGAGGTCGCCACCGACGAGGACCTGGGCGGCGCGGAGATGCACACCACCGTGGCTGGCACCTCGGACCACCTCGCCGAGGACGACGCCGACGGCATCCGCATCGCGCGGGAGATCGTCGCGTCGCTCGGGTGGAACGACGCGCTGCCCGCGTCCACGCGCCCCGGCTTCGAACCGCCGCGCTACGCGGCGGAGGAGCTGTGTGGCGTCGTGCCCATCGACCACCGGCGGCCCTATGACTGCCGCGAGGTGATTGCCCGGATCGTGGATGGCTCCGACTTCTCGCCCTTCAAGGACGACTACGACGCGCTCACCGTCTGTGGCTGGGCGCGCATCGAGGGCCGGGCGGTGGGCCTCATCGGCAACAACGGGCCCATCACGGCGAAGGGCGCGACGAAGGCGGGGCAGTTCATCCAGCTCTGCTGCCAGGCGCGGACGCCCATCATCTACCTTCAGAACACCACGGGCTACATGGTGGGCACCCAGTCGGAGCAGGGCGGCATCGTGAAGCACGGCGCGAAGATGCTGCAGGCGGTGGCCAACGCGACCGTGCCGCAGATGACCCTGCTCCTGGGCGGTGCCTTCGGCGCGGGCAACTACGGCATGTGTGGCCGTGCCTTCCACCCGCGCTTCATCTTCGCCTGGCCCAACGCGCGCACGGCGGTGATGGGCGGTGAGCAGGCGGCGAAGGTGCTGACCATCGTCGCCACGGAGAAGGCCCGGCGCGCGGGACTGCCGCCCGACCAGGAGTTCCTGGACGGGATGGCGAAGCCGCTCATCGAGCAGTTCGACCGCGAGTCGGATGCCTTCAACTGCAGCGCGCGGCTGTTCGACGACGGCGTCATCGACCCCCGGGATACCCGGCGGGTGCTCGGGTTCATCCTGGCCACGTGCGACGAGGCTTCGCGCCGCACGCTGTCGCCCAACTCCTTCGGCGTCGCCCGGCTGTAGCGAGGGGAATCATGAAACGCATCCACAAGGTGCTGGTGGCGAACCGGGGTGAGATCGCCGTGCGCGTGCTGCGGACGTGCCGACGCCTGGGCCTGCGCACGGTCGCTGTCTTCTCCGACGCGGACCGGGAAGCCCCTCACGTGCGGCTCGCCGACGAGGCGATGCACCTGGGGCCGCCGCCCGCGCGGGAGTCCTACCTCTCCATCGAGCGGGTCCTCGCCGCGGCGAAGGCGTCCGGCGCGGATGCCATCCATCCCGGGTACGGCTTCCTCTCCGAGAACGAAGACTTCGCGCGCGCGTGCGCGGAAGCGGGCTTCGTGTTCGTGGGCCCGCCGGCGGAAGCCATCGAGCTGATGGGGAACAAGCGGCAGGCGAAGCTGCGCATGCAGGCCGCCGATGTGCCGTGCATCCCCGGCTATGAGGCGGCACGCCCTGGCGAATCGCTCGAAGACGAGGCCCTGGTCCGTGAGGGCCAGCGCATCGGGTTCCCCATCATGGTGAAGGCGGCGGCGGGCGGCGGCGGACGCGGCATGCGGCTGGTTCGCGAGCCGGGCGCGCTGCTCGACGCCATCCGCTCCGCGCGCTCGGAGGCGACGAACGCCTTTGGCAGCGGCGAGCTCATCCTCGAGCGCGCCATCGAAGGCGCGCGTCACGTGGAGGTGCAGGTCTTCGCGGACGCGCACGGAAACGCGGTGCACCTGGGCGAGCGTGACTGCTCCGTCCAGCGGCGGCACCAGAAGGTCATCGAGGAGAGCCCGTCCCCGGCCGTCACACCCGTGCTGCGCGAGCGCATGGGCGCCGTGGCGGTGCAGGCCATCCGCGCCATCGGGTATCGCGGCGCGGGGACCATCGAGTTCCTCCTGGCGCCGAACGGCGACTTCTTCTTCATGGAGATGAACACGCGCCTGCAGGTCGAACACCCGGTGACGGAGCTCATCACCGGGCAAGACCTGGTCGAGTGGCAGCTGCGCGTCGCCGATGGTGAGCCGCTCCCGCTGACGCAGCCGGAGATCACCTTCCAGGGGCATGCCATCGAAGCGCGCCTGTGCGCGGAGGACCCGGCCAAGGGCTTCCTCCCGCAGACAGGGCGGCTCCTGGCGTGGGTGCCGCCAGCGGGGGAGGGCGTCCGCGTGGACCACGGCGTGCGTGAGGGCCAGGACATCACGCCGTTCTACGACTCCATGCAGGCGAAGCTCATCGCGCACGGACCGGACCGCGAGACGGCGCGCGAACGGCTGGCAGCGGCGCTGCGGGAGTTGACGGTGTTCGGCGTCACGACGAACAGCACCTTCATCCAGCACGTCCTCGGGCACGAGGCGTTCCGCTCCGGCCGGTACGACACGGGCTTCGTGGGCGCGCACACGCCGCCGGAGACGCTGGGGGCGCTCGGACAGGCCTCCGTGGAGGACCAGGCCATCCTGGCCGCCTTGCTCTTCCACGACGATGCCGCGGCGCTGGTTCAGCGGGGCGGCTTCGACGCGACGCTCACGGGCTGGAGCAGCTCCTACGCCTTGCCGGTGCCGGTCGTCCTGCATGACGGGACCTCGGAGTTCCGCGCGTCGGTCCGCCCCGTCGCACCGGAGGCCTACGACGTCCGCATCGGTGACACCTCGGTTTCGCTCTCCCTGCGCGGCCTTGGGGCCGAACGCGTCGAGGTCGAGGTCGCGGGAAGGCGCCGCGCGGTCCGTTACCGCCGCGCGGGAGGCACGTTGTGGAGCTCGCTTGACGGCATCACGCGCAGCTTGCGCGACGTCTCCTTCCGGCTGCCTTCCGAGCGCGAGCGCGCCAGCGATGGCCGCCTGCGCGCCCCCATGGATGGCCGCATCATCCAGGTGCGCACCGAGGTCGGCGCGGCCGTGAAGAAGGGCGATGTGCTGGTGGTGCTCGAAGCGATGAAGATGGAGTCGTCCCTCATCGCTCCCACGGATGGTGTGGTCACGGCGGTGAACGTCACGGTCGGGGCGCAGGTGCCGGCACGGCACGTCGTCGCGGTCGTCTCCCCTGAAGCGAAGGAGGCAGCATGAGTGATGCACCGCTCGTCCGGTACGAAGTCTCTCGCGGCGTCGCGACCCTCACGCTCGATTCGCCCCGCAACCGCAACGCCCTGTCGCGGGCGCTCGTCACGCAGCTGCTGGAGCGGCTGCACGCCGTCGGCGCCGACCCGGAGGTGCGCGCGGTCGTCCTCGCGGCCACCGGTCCCGCGTTCTGTGCTGGTGCGGACCTCTCGGAGATGGCGGACGGAGGGGCCGCGAAGGCTCCGGGCGTGCTGCTCGATGTGCTGCGCACGATCGTCACGCTGCCCCAGCCCGTCGTGGCGAAGGTCGCCGGTCAGGTGCGTGCAGGAGGCATCGGCATCGTGGGCGCGTGCGATGTGGCGGTCGTCGCGGAGTCCGTGAAGTTCGCCTTCACGGAGGCGCGCATTGGCGTGACGCCCGCGGTCATCTCCCTTACCACGCTGCCGCACCTGACCAGCCGGGCGGCGAGCCGCTACTTCCTCACCGGTGAGGTGTTCGACGCGACCGAGGCCGCGCGCATCGGACTCATCACCTCCGCGGTGCCGGACGCGTCGCTGGATGGCGCCGTCGAGCAGATATTGGAGACCTTCCGGGTGTCGTCTCCGCAGGGCCTGCGCGAGACCAAGCAGCTGGTGGCCGCCGGGCTGCGTGCGCGCCTGGACGCCGGGGGCGCGGACATGGTCGCGCTCTCCGGCCGGCTGTTCGCCTCCGAAGAGGCCCAGGAGGGCATGGTCGCCTTCCTGGAGCGCCGTCCGCCTTCGTGGGCCACGCCGAAATAGGCGAGGGGGCAACCCGGTTCGACCCGAAGCCCGAACGGGCAAATAGGAGCACACGATGTCCGCGACCCAGGAAGCGCAGTCCCCGCGCATCAGCCGAGTCTCGCTGGGAGACATCGTCCACCGGTCCGCGTTGCGCTGGCCGGAGCGGACGGCGCTCGTCGACGGGGACCTCGAGTTCTCCTATGCGGAGCTCGACCGGCGCTCGAACGCGTTCGCGCACTACCTGCTCTCGCAGGGGCTGCCGCAGGGCGCGCGCATCGCGATGCTCTGCGGCAACTCGGCGCAGATGGTCACTGCCTTCGTGGGCATCTACAAGGCGGGGCTCGTCTGGGTGCCCATCAACACCGGTCTCTCCGTGGAGGCCGTCCAGTACATCCTCGAACACGCGGAAGCCACGCACGCGGTCATCGACGCCGAGCTCCTCGCGAAGCCCGGGCTGCGGGCGATGCTCGAGGCGCTGGGCACCCGCGTCATCGTCTGCGTGCCGGAGGGGCAGGCGGCGCCGGGCGGCGACACGGTCGCGTTCCTGGACACGCTGAAGGGTCGGCACGGCACGCTGCCGGAGGTGGACATCCAGAGCGGCCAGCTGGCGCAGATCATGTACACCAGCGGTACCACCGGTCAGCAGAAGGGCGTCATGCACTCGCACGCGTCGGTGCACGCGGCGCTGAGCGGGAACCTGTTCGAGCTGGGGATGCGGCCGAGCGATTCCACCCTCTGCGTGCTCCCGATGTTCCACTGCGCGCAGCACGCCATCTCCATGACGTTCCTGCTGGCCGGGGCGACCGTCGTCGTGCGGCGCGCCTTCGATCCGGCCGCGATGCTCGCGACCATCGAGCGGCGCGGCATCACCTTCCTGCTGGGCCTGCCGGTGATGTACGGCGCGATGCTCGCGCACCCGTCGCGCCCGGCCACGAAGCTGTCCAGCCTGCGCCTGTGCCTCTACGTGATGGCGCCCATGGCGCGCACGATGCTCGTGGAGCTCATCGCGCACTTCTGCCCGGGCGGCTTCGCGCTCGCGTCAGGGCAGACGGAGATGTACCCGGCGACGACCATGTTCAAGCCGGAGCAGCAGCTCAAGCGGTTCGGCTCGTACTGGGGGGACTCGGTGGTGACGAACGAGACGGCCGTCATGGATGACGATGGCCGGCTGCTCGGGCGCGGCGAGGTGGGGGAGATCGTCCATCGCGGGCCGAACGTGATGCTCGGCTACTACAAGGACCCGGCGGCCACCGCGCGAGCGAGCGCGTTCGGCTGGCACCACACCGGCGACCTGGGCATGTTCGACGCCGACGGCCAGCTCCTCTTCGTGGACCGCAAGAAGGACATGATCAAGACGGGCGGAGAGAATGTCCCGTCCATCAAGGTCGAGGAGGTCCTCTTGCGGCACCCCGCCGTGCTTCAGGTCGCGGTGGTGGGCCTGCCGCACTCGCGCTGGACGGAGGCGGTGACAGGCTTCGTCGTGCTCAAGCCCGGCGCCTCCGCGACGGAGGCGGAGATCAACGCCCACTGCCGCCAGCACCTCGGAGGGTTCGAGGTGCCGAAGGCCATCGTCCTGCTCCCAGCCATGCCGCAGACGAGCACCGGCAAGGCCCAGAAGTTCGTGCTCCGGCAGCAGTACGCGACGCACTACGAGAATCAGGCCGGCTCGTAGTGGCTACACTCCGGGTATGGTCTGGGGTTCCCTCCCTCCCCAGGTCTCCATGCCCCTCCGGCAATTCCTCCCCCTCGTCGCCTTCGCCACGACTTCGCTCCTGGCGAACACGGCTTACGCGAACACCGTCTACGGGCTCTGGCAGGGCTCGGGAGGACAGAGCGCCTCCAGTCCGGGCAACCGGGTGTTCCTGTTGGATTCACAGACATCCAGCAACCCGGTGACGTTCACGCTGACGTCGTCGGCGGATGCCTGGCTGTACCTGCTGGACGCGAACGGCACCATCCTCGCGCAGGACAACAATGGCGGCGGCGGCACGAACTCGCGTCTCACCGTCACGCTGGCGCCGGGCAGCTACCGGTTGGTCGCGGCGACCGCGCTGTCGGGTCAGAGCGCGGAGTTCACCCTGGCGGCGGACTCTGGGGTGCTGCGCGCTCCCAAGGCCCTGGAGGTCCGGCCCACGAGCCGTTTCACCTGGGTCTACGACGATCACGGCACCGGCGCGACGAACGACATCGCCATCTGGCGTCCCGACCTGTCCCAGACCCCGGGCTTCTTCTCGCTGGGGGATGTCGCCATGCCCAACCGCGGACAGGCTCCGGCGACGACGTTCGTGGTGCGCGGCGAAGGCGACCTGCTGGCGCGTCCGTCCAACTACAACTGGATCTGGGACGACTCCGGCTCCGGTGGCACGCACGACGTCTCCTTCTGGGAGCCGGTCGCGCCCGGGGGCTACACCTGCCTGGGCCATGTCGCGGTGCTGGGCTACTCCAAGCCCTCCACGGACCTCATCCGCTGCGTGCGGAGCGAGTACGTGCTGCCCGCCAATCCCGCGTGGGTGTGGGACGACAGCGGCTCCGGCGCGGATGACGACATCGGCGTGTGGCAGGCGGTGGCGCGCGACCACCGCGGCCTGCCCGCGTCCACCTTCGTCTCCCGTCCCAGCCACGGCGACACCGGCGGCAACCGCTACTGGGTCCTCAACAAGAGCGCCACGTCCAACGCGGAACTGCGGGGCCTGCCCGTGGATGCGCAGACGGTGGCGGCGTTCGCGCCGCGCGTGTGGCTGCATCCGGACGAGGCCTACTTCCCGTCCTCCACGCAGTTCCACCTGGCCAACGTCCACGAGGAGAACGGCCACCTGGTGACGAACCAGGCGCTGGGCTGTGACTCCTGCACGGATCCGCAGTTCCTGGACGGCCAGCGTCCCAACCAGACGCCGGTGCCCGTCTACGCGCAGCTCATTGCTCGCACCCAGGGCGGCTTGCCGACGAACGTGACGGACGTGCTGTATTGGAATTTCTATCCCTACAACAATGGCAAGCGCGTGTGCATTGGCTGGTATTCGCCCTGGGGCTGCGTGGGCGGCTACTCCACCTTCGGCAACCACGTGGGGGACTGGGAACACCTCACCGTGCGCTTCATCGACGGGCGCCCCGCGCAGGTCTACCTGAGCCAGCATGCGAACGGTCAGCTCTTCACGTTCGGCGACAAGGCCGTGTTCCTCAGCGGCTGGCGCCCGGAGGTCTTCTCCGCCAATGGTTCGCATGGCCTCTACCCGGACGCCGCCCGGCACATCTACGAGACCATCTTCAACGGCGACTTCCTGGCGGACGACACCGGCGCAGGGCTCGCGTGGGACACCTGGAACAACGTGGTGCTCATTCCCTGGCAGCCGGCGGGGACCTACGCGGGTTCGCTCGCCTGGATGAACCTCACGGCGTACTGGGGCAACCCCGAGGCGGGCTGCGACAACCCGACCGGCTACTGCGTGAACAGCGGCGGTCCCTCTCCACTGCGCAACCGGTCGGTGTACCAGCCGGAGTACATGACCCTGGAGTAGCTCTAACGCCTGCCCAGGAGGCCGAAGGGCTTCCACTCCAGGATCTTCAAATCGAACCCGGACTGGCGCTTCCCGGCGATCCAGTCCTCGAGGGCGCTCAGCGCGGAGGCCTCGTCATCGAAGCGCTGGCGCTCGTCGTCGCGGGTGACCAGCGTGGTGCCGTCCACGATGGCGGAGGTGTACTCGGTCTTCGGTCCGCCGTACTTCGCGAGCTCGCGTTCGAGCGGCCCCCGGCCGGGAACCCCGGTCGTGACGCGCAGGAAGTCTCCCTCGTATCGGGCCTCCAGCCGCCGCACCTCTTGCGCGGCGGCATCGGAGGTGGCGAAGGCGAAGCGGAACGTGCGCATCGACCCGTTGTTGTAGCCCGCGTGGAACTGGACGACGGCGCCGAAGCGCTCAATCTCCAGGAAGAGGTCGCCCCGCTTGCGCCAGAAGGTGACGCGCTCGGAGGCCCGCTGCTTCACGTCGAGGGCCGGCGGCATTTCCTGCCCCAGGAACTGCTTCCCGTCGAAGATGTGCAGGGGAAGGCTGCCCGGGCGCATCAGCCACACCTCGCCCGTCTTGCGCTGCGCGTAGACGATGTCCTTCGCGCGCGCGTTCTTCGACGCCTGGGTCGCGATGCCTTCGATGTCGAGTCCCTCGAGCTCCTCGGCGGTGGGTCTATCCGGCTCGCGGACCTGCCGGGGCTGAGGCGCGTCCGTGAAGACGGGCTCGCCCTTTTGGATGCGCTCGAAGAGCGTGTCGTGGTGCAGCTCTCCCAGGTCGATGTTCCAGAACTCGGGACGGAGGAAGGTGGACGCGAGGGAGGAGGCCTCCTCGCCGGAGCGGCCGTTCTCCAGGTGGTGCTCGGCGTGGACTTCGCCGTAGCAGGTGACGTCGTGATCATTCTCGTCGAGGAAGCGCGTGGTGAGGTCTCCCGCCACGACGAGGCTGTCATCGTTGTAGACGCCCTGGATGACGTCCCGGACCACGAGGTCGCCGAGGACCAGGAAGTTCCCTGACGTCTGGAGTCCCCACGCCGTGCAACGGCCCAGGACCACGACCGTTGAGTCCGGTCCGCAGTCCTCCAGCACGCCCGCCACCTCCAGGTCTCCCAGTACGATGAGGGGACAGGTGACGCGCAGCGAGCCGGAAGCCCGCGCGTTGCCCGTGACGACCCGGGCTTCGGAGACGGTCCCTTCGAGCACCGCGTCCTCGGGCGTCAGCAAGTCGCGCATCACCAGGGCCGCGAAGCCGATGGGTGAGAGGGGCCCGGGACACAGTTCCTGGGCGAGCTGGGACGGCGACAGCCGCGCGTCCTCGCGGAAGGCGTCGGCGAGGGACGAGACCGAGGGCTTGCCGTGGTGGGAGAGCGCGTCGAGGACGGCCCCTTCAAGCTGGGCGAGCGTGGCCTCCGCGCGCGGGAGGAACTCGTTCTGGGAGAGGCTCATGCGCGCGCATGCTACCCACGCGAACCCCCTCTCAACTACCGCGAAGCCCGGACGTGAAGCCCGGGCCTCGCGGGCGAAGCTCCGGACCTCAGATCTCCGCGGTGGCGTCCGGATGCTCCTCGCTACAGACCTGCGAGGCGTCATCAGCCTCGCGGGCCTCGTCCACGCTCACGGAGGCGGAGGGATCCGTAGGCTCGGGGCGGATGGCGGGATTGCACCACGTGGGGTACTCCGCGCCACATGTGGTGTGGCGGTTCATGACGGAACACGCGTCCGCGCACGTCCACGTCCAACACCAGTCGTCGCACTGCGGCGGCAGGGCAAAGGCCGCCGTGGGGGCGGCGAGTGAGAAGACAGCTGAAACCGTCAGCAAGGACTTCATCAGCGTGCGCATGCGTGCTCCGTCTGGGAAGAACTGCACGCACAGCTTGAGCCTGATGGGGTGGCAGGTGAATGAGTCCATTTCGACGAGCCATCGAGACAAGGCGCGCGGTCCGCCGGGACCTGCGATGCCGGGACCGCCACAAGAGAATTCTTCGGCGTGGTGGTGTGCTGCGTCCCTGTCGAAGTGGGTGGAGGTGCATGCGCGCACGACGTGGGCCTGCGGCTCAACGTCAGGGTCGACCCGGACGACCTGCACAACATCATCGTCCTGAGGCCGGTCGTCGCACAGGAACTGAACAAGTCCCTCCTCCAGGGCATGGGCGCACGGGTGCCGACGCAACCGTCGCCGGGAGACCCGGTGAAGGCCCTGGCGAGGCTGTACGGCCGGGCCCCGACGTGGGCCCGGCCGCGGTTCATCCGCTCCGGCCTACTGGCAGACGGTGAAGTCGGAACACACGCACTGCCCACCGCCCGCCGGGCCACACTGCCGGAAGCACGAGCAGTCTTCGTTCATGCAGATATCCGGGCAGATGCCCCCGGCCTCGGAGCTGGTGGGAACGAGCGTCCCGACGGCCCCTCCGGCCACGACTCCCAGCACGAACATCCACTTCGCCATTGCCTTGCGCATGAACGGCCTCCCAGGTTGAACGACCGGCCGCATCCTAGTCCGGTGAGCGTCTTCCCGGGTCAGGCAGGGGGAGTCCACCGTCGCGCGCCGGACCTGATGCTCGAATTGCTTCCACCGGCCATCGCCAGTGCGTATCACTGGCCTACGTGCGTACCCCCACCGACCGCTACCTGCCGCCTCGCTCCGATGTTTCGTTCCCCGTAGCGCCTCCGCGCGGACGGGTGGTGGTCATCGCGCCCACGCGCGCCGCGTGTGAGACCATCGAGCTGGCGCTCGGATTGGAGCTGCGCACGTACCTGGAGCAGCACCACGGCGAGCGCCTCCTGGAGTTGGCCCGGAGCGGGCAGGGGTTCGGCATCGTCGCGGGCACCGGCACGGGCAAGACGCTCGCCATCCGGCCCATCGCGGAGGAGATCGTGGGGCGGCGGCCCCTGCGGATCGCGGTGGTCAACCGCGAACGGGAGGCCTCCGCGGAGACGCAGCTCGCGGACGTGGTCATCGTCACCACCGGCATCGCGCGGCGCTGGTTCCAGGGCGGCGTCATCCGGCGCGAGGACACCCTCATCGTGGATGAGATCCACCAGACCTCCGCCGAACTGGAGCTGTGCCTGGCGCTGGGCAAGCGCGTGGGCTGCCGCTTCATCTGGCTGTCCGCCACCGTGGATCCGGCCTTCTACTCGCGCTACCTGGACAGCGCGGACGTGCTCCAGGTGTCCTCCTTCGACCCGGGCAAGGCGGCCCGCGTGGAGGTGGAGCGCCGCCAGCCGCTGGCCTTCCTCAACGATGCCTTCCTCCAGGACGTGCAGCGGCAGGGACGCGGCGTGGGCGTGTTCCTGGCCACGCGTGCCGGGGTGGAGGAGGTGGCGGCCCACGTGCGCTCGAACTGGCCGGAGATCCACGCGGCGCACTACCACGGCGGCGAGCCGCTGCGCGCCATCCGTCCCTTCCTGGAGGGCTCGGCGCCCCGGCCCTTCGTGCTCGCGATGACGGCGGCGGGGCAGAGCGCGCTCAACGTGCCGGGGCTGGACACGGTCGTCATCGACGACATGCGCTTCACGAACCTGGTGGAGGGCGGCCGCAACGTCCTCACCCGTGTGCACCTGGGCAGCAACGAGCTGCTGCAGATGGCGGGGCGCGTGCACGGACGGGTGGTGGGCGGGCGCGTCTTCATCCTGAGTGACCGGTCGCTCCACTTCGCCTCGCTGCGGCCCACCGAGCCCGAGTTCCAGCTCGCGGGCGAGCCGGAGCGGGTGGCGCTCACCGCCGCGGCCCTGGGCGTGCGCGCGGATGAGCTGGACCTGCCCGTGCCGCTGGACCGCAACGCGTATCGGCGGGCGCTCGCGAAGTTGCAGGCGCGCAACATCGTGGACGCGGACGGACGGCTGTCCGACTACGGCCGCGCGGTGGAGGCCCTGCCCGTGGAGCGTCCCTGGGCGGAGCTCATCGTCAACGCGGAGGACGGGCTCCTGCCGTTCCTCGCGGTGTGCAGCTCGGTGGAGTCGCTGCACCGGATGACGCGCGAGGAGCGGAACCTGGACGGGGTGCTCGTGCCCGGCAGCGACCACCTCACCGCGTACAACCTGTACGCCGAGGCCTTCCGCGAAGCGGGTTCGGTGGGGGAGGTGCAGGGGCTGCCGCGCCACGTCTTCAACGCGGAGAAGCTCACGGCCTGGACGGAGGGGCGCGGGGTGCTGGCGAAGGCCCTGGAGGACGCGGCGCTCGCGATGGCGAGCGTGTACCGGAGCGTGAGGCTGGCGCTGCCCGCGCGCATGCCCTTCGCGACCCCGGCCGTCTATCAGCGCTTCTGCGACCTGCTCGCGCGCTTCATGCCCTTCGACCTGGTCATCGACGAGCGCACCTCCTGGGGCGAGGTCGCGCGCGTGTCGAAGACGAGCGTGTGCGGCAACCTGGGCGCGGTGGCGGGCGTGCTGCGCTACTTCGCCGACCGCAACGGCGAATCGCAGGCCGGCATCGAAGGCACCCAGCTGCCGCAGGCCCTGCTGCGCCGCTACGCCCGCCGTCACTCGGAGGCGCCGGCGTATGACGCGCGCTTCCGCTCGGTCGTGCTCGTCAGGATGCTGGACTACTTCGGCTTCAAGCTGGAGCAGGAAGTGGACGTGCTGCGCGCCTGGGGGCCGGAGCTCGCCACGGCGGCCCGGCACGCGCTCGCCGAGGCGCTGGCCCGAGGCGATGCGCCCCATCCCGCGGTGGACCGTCACCGGGTCGCCATCGCCGAGGTGCGCGAGCTGTGGCGGCGCTCGGGCGGACTGACCGCACCGCTCGGGTTCCCGGAACTCACCGCGCTCTATGAGGCGCAGCTCGATGGGGTGGACACGCTCGACGAGTTCCGGGAGCGCCCGCTGCGGTTCGACCTGGACGCGCTCGTGCCGCGCGCGACGCGGCAGGCCCTGCTTGCGCTCCCGGACACCGTGGAGGTTCGCGAGCAGGGGATCCCGCTCGAATACGACGTGGAGCTGCTGTCGGACGGAGCGCCGCGAGGCGTGGTGCGGCTGCACCTGCCGGAGAAGCTGGCCCGGACACTGGTGGAGGAGGAGCTGCCGCGGCTCGACCGCTCCCAGCGCTTCAGCGTGGCCCGAGGCCGGCGTGGCGTGCTCCAGGCGCGTTCGCTCCTCGAGCTCCAGGAACTGCTCGACCGGCCATGGATGCCGGACGAGGTCGCCGAGGCCACCCGCGAGCGTCAGCCCCAGGTGCAGGACCGGGAGCGCGACGCGCCCAGGTATGGGGGCAACCGGAGCCACCAAGGCAAGGCACCCAGGAACGGAGGCCGGCGCGGCGGCGGTGGGCGGCGGCGCTGAAACAGCAAGGGCAGGGCTCGCTCACCACGCGTGGCGGTCCAGCCAGCTCCGGATGGCGCGCGAGATGTCCTCCGGCGCGTCTTCCGGCGCATGGTGCCCCGCACGCCCGAGTGGGACGACTTCGAGGGCCGGCAGGTGGGCGCGAACCCATTCGACGATGTGCGGCGCACTGAGGCCGGTGTCCCCGAAGGTCAGCAGGAGCGCTGGCTTCACGGCCGGCTGCGCGAGCCACGCGTCATAGCGCTCGATCACCGCGGCGACGTCGGCGGGCTCGCCATCGATTGGGATCTCACGCGGCCACTGCAGCACCGGGCGCCGCGACGCCGCGTCCGGGTAGGGCGCTTGATACACGTCCCGGTCACTCGCGGAGAGGCCGTGCTGGACGCCGTTCGCGAAGGACCTCTCAAGGAACGCGTTCTCGTCGAGCACCAGCTTCTCACCCACCCCAGGCGTCCGCAGGGCGCGGAAGAACTGCTCCCCCTGGGGGGGCCAGTCGCTCCAGTGCATGGGGCGGAGGAACGTCTCGAACACGACCACGCCCCGCACGCGCTCCGGGTGCCGCCGCGCCTGGTCCAGGGCCAGCACTCCGCCCCAGTCGTAGCCGACGAGCACGACGTCCCGCAGGTCGAGCGCCGCGAACCACGCATCCAGGTACTTCGCGTGGTCCGCGAACCGGTAGGCGATGTCCGGCTTGCCCGAGCTCCCCATCCCGATGAGGTCGGGCGCGAGGCATCGGCCGCGGTCGGCGAGTCTCGGGATGACGTTGCGCCAGACATGCGAGGACGTGGGGTTGCCGTGCAGGAACACGATGGGCGAGCCCGTCCCCGCCTCGCGGTAGGAGATGAACGAGTCCAGGACAGGAAGCCGTTGCTGCGAGGTCATGGGAATGCTCCGGGGTGAGAGCGGCATGGAGGTGTGGCAGGCGACGAGCACGCCCGCGACGAGACAACCGAGCAGTCTGTGCATGCACCCATGATGGGGAAGGGGAGTCCTCGCTGGTAGTGATGGTTCGTGAGGTCTAGGCTCACCAACCGTGAGCATTTCGATCGCGGCCCTCGACCTCAACCTCCTCCTGGTGCTCCACACCGTCCTCACCGAGCGCAGCGTGGTGCGCGCGGCCGAGCGGCTCCACGTCACACCGTCCGCCATCAGCAACAGCCTCGCGAGGCTGCGCTCCGTGCTGGGGGATCCGCTGGTCACGCGCAAGGGCCGTGGAATCGTCCCCACGCCCCGCGCGCTCGCGCTTGCCCCCGCCATCGCGCGAGGCCTGCGCGAACTGGAGTCCGGGCTTCACGAGGCCCCATTCGAGCCAGCCCGCTGTACACGCACCTTCACCCTCGCCGTCGCCGACGCGGGTCAGGTCACGTGGGGGCCACGAATCGCGGCCCGGATGGCCGAGGCGCTCCCGAACGCGCGCCTCTCCGTGGTCGGCATCGCTTCGCTTGTCGCGCTGGGGGACCTGACCTCGTCCCAGGTCGACCTGCACATCGGCCTCGCCGGGCGGGGCGCGGGCCTGCACGTCGAACCGCTGAGGGACGAGCGCACCGTCCTCGTGGCCCGCGAGGGCCATTCCGCGCTCACGAAGCGTCTGTCCGCGCGGGGGCTCGGCGCGCTCCGGCATGTGGGCGTGGAGATGGTGCCGGGCAAGGGCTTCCGGGACCTCGTCGGCGCCGCGTACGCACGCGCGGGCATCCCCCGCGAGGTCGCCATCACGGTGCCATCATTCCTGACGGCCGCCGCGATGGTGGCCGCGACCGATCTGGTCACGACGCTGCCGGAGTCACTCGCCGCCGCGCAGGGAGCACGCCTGGGCGTGCGCGGCGTCAATGCGCCGGTCCCCGCGCATACCGTCACGCTGTCCCTGTGCTGGCACGAGCGCACCCATGCGGACCCGGCGGCGCGCTACTTCCGCGAGCTGGTCCGGAGCGCGGTCCTGGCCGGGTGACAGGCTTGGGATGCCGGACGAGGTGTTGGGCATCATGCAATGCGGACTGGAGGTCATTTCCCGGCGCATCAGGGCCTGTTGCGGCACGGGCCAACGCTTCTCAGGCTTTAGCCAGAAGAGAAGGTCACAGAAACACGAAACCGAGGGGGGGACATGAGGACAACGTCGATTCGTGAACTGGGGCTGCGGTATGGCGGATATGTGGTTGGGCTGTCGCTTGCCGTGGTGGGGTTGCCTGGAGTGGCCATCGCCCAGGCACCTGGCGAGCTTCCCAATTCCTATCTCCAGAGGAACCTGGTCTCCGACGGGGCAGCGACCGCGGAGCATGTGGATCCGAATCTGGTCAACGGCTGGGGGCTTGCTTTCAATCCGTTCGGGGCCGCCTGGGTGGCCGACAACGGGACGGGGGTCTCAACGCTCTACGACGGGGATGGGAACGCGCAGCCGCTCGTGGTCACCATCCCGGTGCCCACGGGAGCAATGGCTCCCGCGAGCCCCACGGGCGTCGTGTTCAATGGCTCTGAGGGCTTCGTGGTCTCCCAGGGCACCGCCAGTGGCCCTGCTCGCTTCATCTTCGTCACGGAGGAGGGCGCCGTGGCTGCCTGGTCTCCCGTCGCAGCCGCATCCAACGCCATCCTCACGGTGGACAACTCCGGCAAGGGCTCGATCTACAAAGGGGCCGCCCTGGCGAGCAACGGCACCGCCACCTACCTCTACGCGACCGACTTCCACAACGGGCGGGTGGATGTCTTCGACAACCAGTTCGCGCCCGCCACGCTCAGTGGGAACTTCACGGACCCGAACCTGCCTGCTGGCTTCGCGCCGTTCGGCATCCAGAACATCCAGGGCGATCTCTACGTGAGCTATGCGCAGCAGGATGCGCAGGGCGAGGACGAGGTCCACGGCCCGGGCCTGGGCTACGTCAACGTCTTCGATTCGAACGGGCGGTTGATCCGCCGGGTGATCTCCGCGGGCAACCTGAACGCTCCGTGGGGGATGGCCGTGGCGCCGGCAAGCTTCGGGCGGTTCGCGGGGCGTCTGCTGGTGGGGAACTTCGGCGACGGCACCATCAACGCCTTTGATTCCGCGACGGGGGCCTTCGATGCCCAGCTTCTGGGCTCCGACGGGAAGCCGGTCATGATTGACGGCCTGTGGGCGCTCAGCTTCGGCAATGGCCTTCAGAACCAGCCCAGCAACACGCTGTTCTTCACCGCGGGCCCGGCGGATGAGGCCCAGGGCCTCTACGGCCGCCTCGACGTGGCCACCACGGGCGCGACCCGCGTCCCGTTCCGTCCCACGCGCTGAGCCGCGTGCGGTTGGGGCAGCGGAGGTGCCTGGCACGCGCCCGGGGAATCATGTCCCGGGCGCGCGTTCCTCATGGATGACGCAGCATCGGAACACCTGCCCGGGTTTCTCCCCCACGGAAGCCCTCGGGCCCGGCGGCTCCACGGCCCGCGCCTGGGCTCGGGTCGCGGTGAGGAGAAGGCGCACCGGAATCAGCATCGCCTGGGGCAACGCATGCCTCCTGCGGGTGGGGACCCTTGCTGGAGCAAGGCTGTTCCACTCGCGCACAAGAGGACGGCTCCGAGGGCGACGCCCTCCTCGCATGACACGACTGTCAGCGGCTTCGCGCGCGGATGCCGGACACCGGTGTCACACGCGCCGTTCGGCGATCGCCGCGATCTGCGCCGTGACGGTGCCCCAGCCTTCGTGGAAGCCCATGTCGTGGTGCATGTTCCTGTCCTCGCGGTTCTTGTGCATCACGTGGGCGCTGTAGTCCGTGCCCTGGGGATGATCCTTCAGCGTGATGATGGCGGTCATCCCGGGCATGCCGGAGAGCTCGGCGGGGCGCCAGCCCGCGAGCAGGACGGTCGTGAACACGATGCGCTCGAGCGGGTCGACGGCGAGGAAGCTCGCGCTGAGGTGCGGCCCGAAGTCGCTGGTCGCCGTCTCGCTGAAGTGCGTCACCAGCGCGCCGCCGGGGCGCAGGTCCATCTCCAGCACCTTGCACCGCGAGGGCGCCGGCACCCACCACTGCTCGAAGCTGGCGGGGTCCGTCCAGGCCTTCCAGACGACGGCGCGGGGGGCCTTGATGATGCGCGAGATGCTCAGGTCGAGCTCGGGATGCAGGGCAGGGGACATGGATCACTCCTTGTTCTGGGTGGCGGTGACGAACTGCTCGAGCCGGTCCGTGCGGGCCTCCCAGAGGGCGCGCTGCGCGGACAGCCACGACTCCAAGGCGGTGAAGGGCTTCTTCTCCAGCGCGCACGTCCGCACGCGCCCCTCCTTGTGCGTGCGGATGAGTCCACTGTCCTCCAGGAAGTGGATGTGCTTCATGAAGGACGGCAAAGCCATATCGAAGGGCTTCGCCAGGTCGCTGATGCTGGCGGGGCCCCTCCCCAGACGCGCCACGACGGCCCGGCGGGTCGGGTCGGCGAGCGCCTGGAAGATGCCATTCAGTTGTTCTGGATGCTTTTCCACGAGGCTAAGTATCGCCCCGTGATACTTAGTGAAAGGGCTAAGTAATCCGCCGTGCCGGGAGCGGTGGCGCCCGTCCGCTTCCGGCGCCCTACATGACGCCCCCCCGGGGCAACCACGGCGCGAGCTCCGGAGCCCGGTCCGCATCCCATGCAATCCGCTGCAGCACCGCGAAGACGTGCGACGGCATGTCGAAGGCGTTGTCGAGCGGCTCCACACCGGAGAGCCAGGCCCGCGCCACGATCTCCGGGTGGAGCTTCATCACGGCGAAGCTCCACTGCGAGCCGAAGCTCTGCCCGGACAGGGTGATCTGCTCGTATCCCAGCGCCCGGCGCAGGTCGTTCACGTCCTCGGCGCACTGGACGATGGTGTAGCCCGCCAGGTCCTTGCCGGGGTGGGCGGCCACCGCGTCCCGGGCCAGCTTCACCAGCTCCGCGGCATCCGCCGCCAGGGTGCGGGGCCGGTCCAGGGGCTGGTGCGGACGGGCCACCAGCAATTCCTCTCCGCGCTTGGAATAGCCGCGCTGGTCCATGACGATGACGTCACCCGCGGCGGTGAAGGGAAACACGCCGGCCAGTTGCTTCTTCGCGGCGGTGTCCTCGTCCGTGAAGGCATTGAGGTAGCTGCGCGCGGGGCCGCCAGGAAGGATGAAGATGGGAGGCGCCCCGGTAGGCCGCGCCGCCTTGACGCGAGCGAAGCCGACACCGATGAGGCGGCTGTTCGCGACCGCCCGGTTCTCCGGGACGAACAGCGTGCCCAGCTCGTACTGGACCGGCGCGCCTTCGGCGGTCTTCGTCGAGCCGCTTTCCCAGACGATTTCGCCCGCACGGTGAGAATCCGTGCTGGCGGCATGCGCGGGAGTGGTGAGGAGAACGAGGGCGAAAATTCGCAGCAGTCTGCAACGCAAGGGTGGGCGCCTCCCAGGCCGCGCATGTTCCCGGCTTTCCGCCCATCAATCCAGCCTGACAGCCGGGCAAGGGGCGGGGCGCTCTGGCATTGCACCCGGACGCCCTCCATGTGATAGCCGCGCCCCCCACCCTGGAGGCGTGATGATGAAATGGATTGCCTGGTTGCCGCCGTGTCTTGCCTTGCTGACCACGGGATGCATGCCATTGGAGGCGGAGGACGCGCGGGAGCCGGAGGCCCAACAGCAGGCCCTGACGGGCACGGAGGTCATCGACTTCACGTCCGCGAGCACGCTGGCGAACACGGACGCGTCCGGCAAGAGCGGCGGCATGACCGTGCTCAAGGCGAACAGCGCGAACTGCACGGTCGGCGCGTATGCGGATTGCTACGCGCAGTACATCGAGTTCAGCCCCAGCTACACGGGCTACCTGACCTTCAAGCTCTCCAGCCTCACCCAGGCCGCGCCCACCCCCGCGCAAGTCACCCAGCTCCAGCTGCTGACGAAGTACCAGGGGCCCGCGGCCGCCACGTCCTACTACCAGTGGCAGCTCTACCGGTTCACGACCTCCAGCTGGGTCAACATCGCCAACTCGCAGGGGCGCGGTGACTGGGTGTGGACGCCGGCGCTGACGCTCAACCTCCCCGGCACGGAGGTGGCCGCGAACTTCGTGTCGAGCACCGGTGACATCCGCGCGCGCATCGTCAAGGGCGCGGGGACGGACGCGGCGCAGCTCGACAGCCTCCGCCTCCAGGTGTCGTGGGACATCGCCACGACGTGCACCGCGGAAACCGACGCGGCCTTCTGCACGCGGCTGGGCAAGAACTGCGGGCAGGTGGGTGGCACCGACAACTGTGGCCAGGCGCGCACGGTCGCGAGCTGCGGCAGCTGCCAGAGTCCGGACACGTGCGGCGGTGGCGGCACCGCGAATGTCTGTGGCCAGGCTTCGGCCTGCACGGTGGCGGCCTTCCCCAAGGGCGCCACCTGGATGTGGGACCTGGAGCACGACGCCATTCCCACGAACCTCAACGCCCAGGTCTACGTCGTGGACCTCTTCAACACCACCAGCGCGAAGATCCAGGAGTACAAGACCGCCGGCAAGAAGGTGGTCTGCTACTTCAGCGCCGGCACCTACGAGGACTGGCGGGGCGACGCGAACCAGTTCCCGCAGGACACGTACTGCACCCCGGGGGAGAACTGCGCGCAGTCCGTCCACATCCTGGGGGACTGGTGCACGAGCGGCGGCGGCTGTGAGTGGTGGTTGGATCACCGCAAGCAGGCGGTGCGGACGGTGATGACGTCGCGCATGCAGCTGGCGCGGACCAAGGGCTGTGACGCGGTGGAGCCGGACAACATCGACGGCTACTCGCACGACGATGAGATCAGCTGCACCGACCAGGCCTGCTGGGGCCTCACGGCGGCGAACCAGCTGGACTACAACCGCTGGCTGGCCACCACCGCCCACTCGCTGTGCCTGGGCATCGCGCTCAAGAACGACGTGGATCAGGTCCCCGCGCTGGCGGACTCGTTCGACTTCGCCATCAACGAGGAGTGCCAGAAGTACAACGAGTGCGGCGCCTACAAGACGTGGTTCACGAACAAGAACAAGGCGGTCTTCAACGCCGAGTACCGCGTGGACTCGAGCGGGGACCTCACGAACTGGACGTCGTGCACGGGCACGGGGACGACCTGCGCTTGCGGCCAGAGCGGCTTCGACCCGGGCGACCTGCGCACGCTGGTCTTCAGCACCGCGTCGGTCCGGTACGACAACCTCCAGTTCGCCTGCTGGTAGCGAGGGCGGGCCGGGGCGGTCCTCCCACCCCGGCCTTCCCAGCCTGACGGCCTGACGCGCCCGGAGGCGCTACGCCGCCTCCTCGTAGCCACCCCCGGAGACGTCAATCGTCCCGTTGGCTGTCTTTGTCCCCATGTCCTGACCTTCGATCGCGATCGTGAACTGGTAGTGGAAGTTCCGGGTGTCCAGGACGGTAGGCGGGACGTAGAGCACGTAGAACCAGGAGATCGCGCCCTCGCTGTCTTCCGTCCGGTTCCGGGAGATGACCTGGATGGGCGGCTCCAGGATCAGGCGGGGTATCCCGGCACCGCTGGGGACCAACACCAGGGCCGTGATGCCACTGCCCGCCGTGGCGCTGCAAGCCTTCACCGTGATGGGCTGCATGCCGGGGTCGGAAATGAAGTCAATGGCGATGTCCAGCTTGAATGACATGCGGTTCTCCTGTGTTGCCCCGGAGGCGTCGCGGGGCGCCCTTCTTCTCTATTCAACCGCATTGCCGGGCTGACGTGATGGCCTCGGCTCGTCGCGTCTGTTCATGGCTCGCGTCATACTCAGGCCGCTCCCTACGGAGGCCCCCGGCCGATGAACCGCGACGATGAGAAGGAGAGGTCCGTGGGGGTCCTGCCCGGCGGCGACGACACCACCACCTTCGACGGCCCCCCGGTCATCCGGGCCCCGGCGCCGCGACAGGCGAGCACCCCGGCCTTCCCCGTCCCCGGGTGGGACCGGTACCAGTGCGTGCGGTTCCTGGGGCAGGGCGGGATGGGGCGCGTGTTCCTGGCGCTGGATCCACGACTGCGCCGCCACGTGGCCCTCAAGTTCGTCCGGGACGACGACGAGGCCCTCACCCGCCGCTTCATCTCCGAGGCGCGTGCCCAGGCCCGGGTGCGTCACGAACGCGTGTGCCAGGTGCACGAGGTCGGCCACGTCGACGGGAAGGTCTTCATCGCCATGCAGTACATCGACGGTCAGCCCCTGAGCGCCCTGGTGGGCTCGCTCACCGTCGAGCAGAAGGCCCTGGTGATGCGCGAGGCCGCGCTGGGGGTGCATGAAGCCCACCGCGTGGGGCTCATCCACCGGGACATCAAGCCCTCCAACATCATGGTCGAGCGCGCCGAGGACGGCACGCCCAGGCCCTACGTGATGGACTTCGGTCTGGCGCGGGACTGGAACGAGTCCGTGACGGCCACCGGCGCGGTGCTGGGCACGCCCCACTACATGGCCCCGGAGCAGGCGCGCGGGGAGGTGAGCCGGCTCGACCGCCGCGCGGACGTCTACAGCCTGGGCGCCAGCCTCTACTTCCTCCTCACCGGGCAGGTCCCCATCCCGGGCGCCAACGGCCTGGAGGTGCTCAACAACATCCCCCACACGGAGCCGCGACCGCCGCGGCTGCTGGAGCCGGGCCTGCCGCCGGACCTGGAGGCGGTCACCCTCAAGTGCCTGGAGAAGGACCGCTCCGCGCGCTACGACTCGGCGCGCGCGTTCGCGGAGGATCTGGATCGCTTCCTCTCTGGCGAACCCGTGCTGGCGCGCACCGGCTTCGGCTATGCCCTGCGCAAGCGGTTGCGCAAGCACCGGCTCCTGGCCTCCGTGAGCGCCGCCGCGCTGCTCGCCGTGTCGGTGGCCCTGGGCTGGGGCGCCGTGGCGCGCGTCGAGGCCGCCGAACGCGAGCGGATCGCCCAGCGCTTCACCGAATTGGTGGAGCACCTGGAGGCCATGGTCCGCTACTCCGCGCTCTCCCGCCTGCACGACACCCGCGAGGACCGCCGGGCGCTGCAGGCGCGAATGGTGGAGCTGGAGGCGGAGATCGGCCGCGCCGGACCGCGCGCCCTGGGCCCCGGGCACTACGCGCTGGGGCGCGGCCACCTCGCGCTGGGAGATGAGCAGAAGGCTCGCGAGCTGCTCGAGTCCGCCTGGAGCCACGGCTTCCACGAGCCCCGGGCGGCGTACGCGCTCGCGCTCGTGACGGGGCGGCGCTACCAGCAGCAGCTCCTGGAGGCGCAGCGGATCCGCAATCCGGAGCTGCGCGAGGCGTCGACGCGGGACGCGGAGCGTCTCTACCGCGACCCGGCGCTCGCGTGGCTCAAGCAGAGCGAGGGCGCCCAGGTGCCATCGGTGGAGTACGTGGCGGCGCTGGTCGCCTTCTATGAGGGCCGCTTCGACGAGGCCCTGGCCCTGCTGGAAGGGGCCCGGATCCGGCTGCCGTGGTTCCATGAGCTGCCCATGTTGCGCGGAGACCTCCTGGAGGCCCGGGCCTTCAAGCGCTGGAACGGAGGAGACCCCGACGGGGCCCGCGCGGACTTCGAGTCCGGCCGGAAGGCCTACGCCGCTGCCGCCGCGGCGGCGGAGAGCGAGCCCGCCGTGTACCGGTCCCTGGCCCGGCTCGAGGCGGACGCGATGGTGATGGAGCTGTATGGGAAGGGAGACGTCATGCCCTCCTACCACCGGGCGCTGGACGCCCTCTCGCGCTGCCTCACGGTGGTTCCCGAGGACGCCACGTGCCTGGTGCGGATGGCGCGCGTCCACCACCGCCTGGCCGAGCACCGGCTGACCCGGGGAGAGGACGGGACGGAGCCGCTCACGAAGGCGATCGAGGCCTTGCAGCGCGCCCGGGCGGCGGAGCCCGGACGGTCGGAGGCCTCGCTCTACCTGGCGCGGAGCATCTGGCTCCAGGCGCGCTACCGCATCGAGAAGGGGGAGGATCCCCGCCAGCTGCTCGGGGAGTCCGCCGCGTTGTTCGAGAGCATCCCCGGGGTGGACCGGGACCGGGGCTTCTACGGAGACTATGGCCTCGTCTTCAAGAGCCGGGCGGACTTCGAGGACCAGGTGGGGGTGGACTCCCAGGACAGCCGGGACAAGGCCATCCGTGCCTACGAGGCGGCCATCGCGCTCGACGACCGCATCCCCGAGGATTGGATCAACCTGGGCAGCGCGCTCTTCACGCGGGCCTCCCTTCCGCGCAATGCGCAGGCGGATCAGGACCTGGAGAAGGCCCTCCGCGCGCTCGAGAAGGCCCGGGCCCTCAACCCCCAGCACTTCGTGACGTACTTCTACGCGGGAGAGATCCACGCGCAGCGGGCCCACCGGCGGAGGAATCGCGGCGAGGATCCACGGCCCGAGCTGGACCTGGCCGTGGAGCAGTACCGGCGGGGGATCGCCATCAACCCGAACATCCCCAACCTCCACAACGGTGTGGGCGGAGTGCTCATGCTCCGGGCCGATGATGCGTGGGACCGCGGGGAGGATCCCCTCCCCGTGCTCGACGAAGCCCGGGCCGCGTATGAACAGGCCATCGTGGTCTCACCGGGGCAGGGCTTCGCCTATGCGAACCTGGGCTCCCTGCTCGTCAGGCGCTGCAACTACCTGCTCGCGCGGGGCGAGGATCCCCGCCCGAGCGGGCGCGAGGCGGAAGCGCCGCTGCGACAGGGGCTCGAGCGGATGCCGGGGGCGACCTGGCTGAGAGGGTTGCTGGGCACGGTGCACGTCATCCAGGCCCGCTTCGAGCTGGACCACGGGCGTGATCCCCGGGCCGACCTCGCGCGCGCCCTGGAGGAGCTGCATGCCGCGCTGGAGAAGAATCCGCAAGACGCGGAGATGTGGCTCCAGCTGGGCAAGGCGAAGGCGATGGACGCCCGCTGGAAGGCACGGCGCGGGGCGCTCCCGGCAGGGGAGGTGGAGGAGGTGGCGGCGTCCTTCGAGAAGGCCATCACGCTCTCACCGGACGAACCGGAGTACCGCCTGGAGGCGGGCCTCTTCTACCGTCAGTGGGCGGAGTGGAGGCAGCGCGCGGGCGGTGAAGCCGGCCCGTGGATCCAGCGGGGCCTGGAGCTCGCCGGCCAGGTCCTGACGGCCCGGCCCGACTGGCCCGTGGCCCAGGCCCTGCGCGCCGGCCTGCGCCTGGAGTGGGCGGACACCGCCAGCCCCGAGGGCCCGAATCACTGGCGGCGTCTGGCATTGGAGGACCTCACCCAGGCGCTCCAGCGCAATCCGAACCTGGCTCACGATTGGGGCGGACTGCTCGCCGCCATGCGGCGTTCCAGCGCGGGCCCTTGAGCCCCGAGGGCTGGCGTCCTTCGGGGGCCCGGCTCAGTACTGGACCGTCGCGGTGTAGGCGAAGTGGTCGGAGCCGTACTTCTCCAGACGCTCGGCGGGACCGGTGCCGATGCCCACGCTGACGTAGATTTGATCGATGGGCACGCCGCTGACGCCCGCCGTGTTCAGGTGGTTCATCCCAGGGATGTCCTGCGACAGCGGGCGGTTGAAGTCACCCACCAGCACGACGGGCAGACCCCGGCCGCGCAGGTCGGCGACCACCTCATGCACCACGGCGTTGTGCGTCCGCCAGCGCTCCTGGCGCTCGGGGTGCTCGCCGTTCCAGGCGCCGGAGATGTAGTGCGTGTTGACGAACGCCAGCTTCGCGCCGGTCGCGATGTTCTTCAGCACCACCCAGTTCACGAAGCGAGACGGCGTCACCCCGGCCTCACCGCCGTGCGTGAGCCGGGAGCCGTCGCCCGTCTTCTCGAACTTGTTCTTGCGCCAGGAGATGGCGATGGAGTTGCGCGCGTCCAGCCGGTCATCTCCGGGCCGGAAGTGGTCGTAGTACTCCATCGCTCCCAGCTTGGAATGACCCTCCGCGGTGTCCACCTCCTGCCAGCCGATGATGTCCGCGAGCGGCTTGAGGTTCGCCTGCCCGTGCAACGTGTTGTGCGTCGCGACCGTGGTCGTCGTGACGGCGAGCGCCGCTGTCTGCTCCGAAGAGGAAGAGGGCAGAAGCCCCAGGGAGAGCAGCAGGCTGAGGACGGTGGAGGACAGGAGCTTGAGCATGGGTCCCTCGGAAGCGTGCGCCAGGTCATTCCTGGCGCAGCCGAGGGAAGCTAGCAAAAGCCGCATTATTGGAAAATATGACGTGGAATGTTTCTGTGCTGAAGGCGTCAGGGGACCGCTGCTATCCGAGGATGAAGTCCTTGGGGCGCAGCGGCTCGGGCTGGGGCTCCCCCAGCGCTTCCAGCAGGTTGATCTCCGCCGTGCGGGTCATCGCGAGCAGGGGCAGGTCGTTGGGTGCGTTCCCGAAGGGCTCCTCCAGCTCTTCGCTCAGAACGTCCAGGCCGAAGAAGGTGTAGGCAATCATTGCCGACAGCACGGGCGTGAACCAACCCATGGACTCGGCGAGCCCGAACGGCAGCAGCAGGCAGAAGAGGTAGGCGGTGCGGTGCAGGAGCACCGTGTAGGCAAAGGGCAGGGGCGTGAGCCGGATGCGCTCGCACGCGGTGAACACGCTCATCATGGCGTGCACCCGTTCGTTCAAGGCACCCCAGGTGATGTCGGTGAGCCGGCCCTCCCGGAGCAGACTGGCCAGCTCCAGCTGGTGCTCACGCAGGATGGCATTCGGGCGGTTGCCGCTGCCCAGGACGCGCGAGCGTTCAGGGTCCATGAGGTAGCGGCCAATGTCCTCCCCGGCGTCGAGTCCCCGCAGGTGCGCGGCGAGTGCGTAGGGGAAGGCGATGGTGCGGTGCACCAGCCGCCGCGCCGCCTGCCGCCCCGCGACGGGCAGTTCGGCGCGCCCGTCGTCCAGCAGCGCGATGGCCGCGTGGGTGAAGGCGCGCACCTCGATGATGAGCGCGCCCCACTGCTTCCGGCCCTCCCACCACCGGTCGTAGCAGGCGTTGTTTCGGAATCCGAGAAAGATGGAGAGCGCGATG
The DNA here is from genome assembly GCF_003611695.1 of Corallococcus carmarthensis. GTDB lineage: Bacteria > Myxococcota > Myxococcia > Myxococcales > Myxococcaceae > Corallococcus > Corallococcus carmarthensis. The sequence continues at coordinate 49,998 of NZ_RAWE01000033.1, forward strand.
CCGAGCAGCGACAGGGGCGCGGGCGACGTGACGGGGAGCCGCAGGTAGCCCTGTTTGAGCGTCAGGACGACGAGCGATGCGAGCGCCGCGACCCCCAGCACGTGAGGCAGGACGCGCGGCAGGATGGTGCCGCGCACGACGAAGAGGAGCCGGAGGAAGCCAGGGCGGGGACGGACAATCACGAGCGCAGTCTCGTGCCCCAAATTCTCAGATGTCGCAAGTGCGGTGCGGTGCGTTTCCAGACCTGGGAGACGTGAATAATTTCGCCGGAGGTGCGTGGAGACGAAGGCGCGGCGGCAACGTTCACCGTTCCGACCGCACTGAACCCGCTTCCCACACCAGGACTCACCATGAACCGCATCGTCCGTGCCGTGCTCGTCTCGTCCCTGTTCGCCTCGTCCGCCAGCTTCGCGCAGGACGCGGAGATCAACATGCAGGTGGATGTCGATGATCAGGACATGCCCTCCGCGCGCATCAAGATGAAGACGACGACGAACGTGGACGGCGAGGAGACCACCACCGTGAAGGTGCGCGGCGGCGGCGCGCGGATGGACGTCCGCGTGACGGGTGGGACGATGGAGACGGAGCACCGGACGGAGACCCACGAGACCCGGATGGAGCCCCGCATGGAGCGCCGGCCGGAGCACCGGCCGGAGGCGCCGGTGGCCGCCGAGCCCGCGTACCGCGACTGTGGCACGCGTGCGGACGAGGGCTGCACGATGCGGCGGGATGGACAGTTCCCGATGGACGCCACCACCTGGAGCGGCTTCTACCAGTCGCTCAAGAGCGAGCGGAACGAGATCGTCCGCCAGGAGAAGGCGGAGAAGATGCTCACGCGGGTCTACCTGACCGCGGCGCAGTTCGGCATGGTGCTGGACCTGTTCAACAATGAGATCACCCGCCTGGAGGTGGCGAAGGTCGCCGCGCCGCACGTGGTGAACCCGCAGCACGCGCTGGGCTTCTCCTCCAAGTGGCGCAACTCCATCAGCGGCAGCGAGTACACGGACATCATCACCCAGTAGTCCGAGCGGCCGCGCTCGTGTCGGGTGCATCGCCGCCCTAGACTGCCTCCTTCCTGGAGGCTGAATGCACCCGAAGAGACTTCACCGGTTCCCCGCGTCCACGCTGCTGTCGCTGGCCGCGGGGTTCGCGCTGGTGTGCGCCGCGGGCTGTTCGAGCGATGACGGCGTGGACGTCCCCAACCCGCTGACCAACCCCAAGGACGGGCCTCCCGCCGGCAATCCGAACGCGGAGGCCACGTGCAGCGTGCCCGCCGAGGCGGGACTCGCGGACGTCTCCCGGCCCACCAGCGTCGTCGGGATGGGAACGCCGGCCAGCTGTAACGCGGACGCCTTCGTCAACGCCGTGGCGAAGGGTGGGGTCATCACCTTCGACTGCGGCCCGGAGCCCGTCGTCATCACGCTGGACCGGACGGCGAAGGTCTTCAACGACAAGGGCCCGGAGATCGTCATCGACGGCAAGGGACTGGTGACGCTCAGCGGGGCGGGCAAGCACCGCATCCTGTACATGAACACCTGCGACCAGGCCCAGGTGTGGACGACCTCCCACTGCCAGGACCAGGACCACCCCCGGCTCACGCTCCAGAACCTCACCTTCGTGGACGCCAGCTCCAAGAGCGAGAAGGAGTACGACGGAGGCGGGGCGGTCTGGGTGCGAGGCGGGCGGGTGAAGGTCATCAACTCCCGCTTCTTCAACAATGCGTGCGCGGACACCGGGCCCGACGTCGGGGGCGGCGCGCTGCGCGTGTTCGACCAGTACGACGACCAGCCCGTCTACGTGGTGAACACGACCTTCGGCGGCAAGGAAGGCTATGGCGGTGTCTGCTCCAACGGCGGCGGCATCAGCAGCATCGGGGTGTCGTGGACCGTCATCAACAGCCTCTTCTCCCACAACCGGGCCATCGGCAACGGGGCCAATCCCGCCAGTCCGGGCACGCCGGGTGGAGGCAGCGGCGGGGCCATCTACAACGATGGCAACACGATGACGCTGTCGCTCTGCGGCACGCGGATCGAGCAGAACGAGGTCAACGCCCACGGCAGCGCCATCTTCTTCGTGAGCAATGACCACTCAGGTGACATCCGCATCGACCGCTCGGTCATCCAGAACAACAAGGGCGGCTCCTGGTACGAGACGTATCCCCAGATCTCGAACCACGCGGACACGCCCATCCGCGTCACCAACTCCACGATTGAGTGACGGGCGGCCCTGGTGGTTGGCCAATGCGTTTCAGTATGCTCCGTCCCGGTCTTGTGCGGATGGCCGGGGGGCTCATGCCGAACCAACGTGAGTGGGTGTTTGGAGCGCATCGGGCGCACTTCGAGGAGCCCGATGTCTTGTGGGTCCACTTCAAGGGCGCCACGGGCCTGGAGGATGCGAAGCGCCTGCTCTCCATCGTGCAGGAGCGCGCTTGCAGATGGCGAGCGCCAAGGCCGTCGCGTTCGCGATCTACCTCACGGGGAGATTGAAGGGAGACGTCGAGTTCGTCACGAGCAGGCAGGCCGCGCGCGAGCTCCTCGAACGCAAGCGCGCGAAGGCGGCAGTGGCCCGCTGAACCCGGTGCTCTTCGTAGCGCCGAGCGCTCTGTTACATTTGAAGCCATGCGCGCATGGCTGTGTTTCGTGATGCTGTTCTGCGCCCTCGGCACTCCGGCCCTGGGCGTCACGGTGGAGTCTGTTCCGAGGCCCGCCGGGGGCTCCTGGACGGTGGACCTCACGCGGGCCCACGTCCTCACGCCAGCGGTCCGGGCGGAGGTCGACCAGCTGGCTCATTCGCTGAACGACCGCGGGCTGGGCCAGCTCATGGTGGTGATGGTGGACACCACGTCGTCCAGGCCATCACGTGAGTTCGCGCTGGCGCTCTTCAACCGCTGGGGCATCGGCCATGCCGGGCGGGACGACGGCGCGCTGCTCTTCATCGCGTATTCCGACCGCAAGGTGGAGATCCTCCTCGGAGACGGGATCGATGAGCCCGCCGACAAGCAGGCCAGCGACGCGGTGATGGCGGAGCGCATCGTGCCCGCCTTCAAGCGGCGCGACCCGAACGGGGCCGTGCGCGAGGGCGCGCAAGGCCTGAAGGAGCTCATCGAGAACTCGCGGCTCAACAATCCCGGTGCCGCCGACCCGAGCACCGCCAGCGACCTGGAAGGCCAGGCCCCGGTGTCGCAAGGAGCCGTGACCATCGTGCAGTCCTCCGTGAGCCCGCCGGACGAGTCCTCGTCGCAGCCGGACATCGGCTACTTCGCGGGCGGCGCGGGCGTCCTCGGCGCGGTAGGGCTGGCTGGCCGTGCCTGGCTCCGCCGTCGTCCGCGCAAGTGCCGGGCGTGCGGCACCCCGCGGGCACGGCTCGACGAGGCGCGGGACGATGCCCACCTGGACCCGGGCCAGCGGAAGGAGGAGTCGCTGGGCTCGGTGGACTACGACGTCTGGTGGTGTGAGTCGTGCGAGGACGGGACCGTCGAGCGCTATGGCCGGTTCTTCTCCGGCTTCGCGCGCTGCAAGCGGTGCCGCTACGTGACGGCGAAGGAGACCTCGCGGACGCTGCGAAGCGCGACGTACGACCATGGTGGCGAAGTGGAAGTGACGGCGCGCTGTACGCACTGCGACCACGTCACCACCTCGCGCCACAGCACGCCGCGACGCACCCGGCCCTCGTCGTCGAGCTCCTCCAGTTCCTCCCGCTCATCGTCGTCCGGAGGCGGGCGCTCTTCGGGAGGCGGCTCCAGCGGAAGCTGGTAGCGGCGAGGGGCGTTCAGGAACGCGTTGGCGCCCAGAGGGCGCTGTGGGCTTCCGGCGCGTCCGGGGACGCCTCCGCCGTGTAGAAGTAGGCCGCGACCGTGGCCCGGCCCCGTCCCTCGGGACACGCCAGCGCGGCGGGGTGGCCGTGCCAGTGGGTGTCGCCATGGGCCATCACGACCAGCCGGTCGAGGACCGGCGCGATGCGGGCCTCGCACCGGGAGAGGTCGGCGTTCCACAACTCCAGGTCTCCGCCCCAGGAGGGCTCCCAGCCCGGGTTCAGGTAATACAGCACGGTGAGCCGCCGCGAGAGGGCACGGGTGCGATCGCGGTTGAAGTCCGCGTGCAGCGCCAGATGGCCCCCGCGCAGCGTGAGGTGCAGCCCGGCGCCCCGGAAATGCGGATCCGCGATGAGCCCCTTGATGCCGGTGAGGGTCTCCAGGAAGTCCAGGAACGACATGCCCGATAACTCCGCGAGCAGGTGCCGGAGGGCCCCGTGCACCCCGTCGAAGGCCTTGCGTTGGAGCTGTCCCAGACGCGCCGCCTGCTCCGGGTGATCCCTCCGCAACCAGGGGGCCCCGGTCGCGCCCGGAAAGACGCCGGCCAGTTCCGTCGCCAGCCGTTCGCCCAGGAAGCCATCGATGACGGCGTGGGGATGGGGCCGCGCGGCGCCGTAGGTGTCGCGATGCGCCAGCCCGAGCGAGCGGAGCGCCGTCCGGCTGAGGAAGAAGCTCGGCCCCAGCAAGGGGCCTTCTTCGAAGGTTGCGACGCTCACGGGACCTCGTCTGCTCGGGTTGCCGACGTTCGATGATGGCATGCGCGCGGAAGGCCCGTCTCCTCCGGTCTCACCCGGGGGCGCCGCCTTCGGTCTCCAGGAGGGCCGCGAGGAACAACGCATACGTCAGCTCGGCGACGGGCCGTCGCTCCCGCCGGGCCTGGAGGCGCAGCGCCTTGGGCAGGGAGCAGGGCTTGCCCCGTTCACCGTCGCGCAGCTGGACATAGCCTCGCGGGGAGTAGCCCAGCACCTGCCAGCCCATTCCACACAGCGCCCGGCTGAGGTCGTCGGTGAGCTGGTGGTGGATGGCGCGCGCGATGGGGACGGGGCGGAAACGCTCGCTCGACCAGCCTTCCGTGTCCTCGCGCCAGCCACGCGCGCGCAGGTAGTTCACCTTGCGCGCAAGCGACAGTCCGCCGACGTGGCGCTCGAGCTTCATGGGCCTCCTCGGGACCGGGCGCCGGGCATCCGCGGGCCGGGAGTCCCTTTCCTCGCACTGCCAGCTTCCTCACACAAGGCACCGTCCCCCATCCGATGGGTAGGGCAGGTCCAATCCGTTACATGGAGCCCCCACCTCAAAGGAGATGCCCGATGGCCACCGCCACCCGATTCGCGTTCACCCAGCCCAGCTCGCCTGGGGTTGAATTCATCATTGAGCTGACGGATGAGGCGACGATTGCCCATGCGCGGCGAATCCTCTCTGGAGCCGAGAAGAACGAGGTTCACGTCCACGGGCGCATCATCAAGCGGTCCGTCCCCTACAATCCGAAATTCTCGTTCCACATCGACCCCCAGACCATCCGGTTCTTCCAGATGGCCATCGAGGTATGCGACGCCAACATGGTCTACGTCGAGGACCATCTGGACGAAGCAGGCGGCGCGTTCCTGCCCGGCAATCACTGGTGCCCGTGGGACTCGAGGCTGACGCGTGAACTGAAGGAGTAAGCGGCGCGCCGCGGCTTCAGCTTCTGCTAAGTCGGGACGAAACGCCCCGGAGGTCTGAAGACCATGGCCACGAAGACCCGAGTCCCGCAGACGGTCGACGCCTACCTGGCGGGCCTGGAGGACCCCACGGTGAAGAAGACCCTGGGGGCCCTGCGGACGCAGCTGCGGAAGCTGCTCCCCAAGGCCACCGAGTCGATCAGCTACCGGATGCCCACCTTCAAGGTCGACGGGGACGCCGTGGCGGGCTTCGCGTTCTTCAAGAACCACTGCGGCTATTACCCCTTCAGCGGCGGCGTGGTGCCGGCGCTGAAGTCGGAGCTGGACGGGTACGCCACGTCGAAGAGCGGGGTCACCTTCCCGCCAGACCGGCCACTCCCCGCGAAGCTGGTGAAGACGCTGGTGCAGGCGCGGCTCGCGGAGATCGCCACGCGAGCGAAGAAGCCAGCGGCCGCGAAGAAGTCAGCCACCACGGGCTTCCAGGTGGGAGTGGTGCGCACGCTGCCGATGACGGCCCCCGCGCTGTGGGAGTGGGTCACGACGCAGCCGGAGCGCTGGCTGGGCCCGGGCGCGAAGCTGAAGGCCGAAGCGGGAGGGCAATACGAGGTCCCCAAGCGCCGGGGGGCCGCAGGCGTGCGCGAAGAGGTCCGGGTCGTGAAGCCCGGGCAACGCCTCCGCATGACCTGGCAGCCAGACGGCTGGAAGAAGCCGGCGACGTTGCAGCTCACGGTGATGCCGAAGACGAAGGGCGCCTCCCTCCACGTGCACATGGAGAAGCTGCCGGACGCGGAGGCCCGTGAGGCCATGCGGGAGCGCTGGTCGAAGGTCCTCTCCCAGGTCGCATAGGGGCCCCCTGGTCTGTCGTTGAGAGTCTGACTATCCTGGCAAGGCTTCACAAACCTTCGAACCAGGAAAAACCCATGCGAGTGGCAATCATTGCCGGGCTGATGGCGGTCGGACTGCTGGCGGGCTGTGGCGGCGCGGAAGAGATGGACGCGACGGTCAGCCCGGAGGAGCAGGGGCAGGTCGAACAAGGTGTGACGCATTGGGAATGCGTCAATGACTGTGATTCGAAGTGGTTCTACTGCGTCTATGGCGGCGGTGGCACCCCGCGGCCCACCTGCGACAGCTACAAGGCGTTCTGCATCTCCCAGTGTCCTCCCTGACAGGACGACATCTGGGATTGCAGGGGCTCAGCTCGCGCGAGCGGACCGTGCCTGACCTGGAATGTCCCGGCCTGTCGCCGCCGGGGCCTTCCGGGCGAAGCGCTGGCGGTAGTAGCGCGTCCACAGATTCAGTCCCAACACGCCCACCACCGTGGGGCCCAGGAAGACCGCAAGCTGCAGGCCGTCGATGCCAAGGTGTCTGGCGTTCACCACCAGGGCGGCGGTGATGGTGCCGATGCCCGAGGCCACCATGGCGCCCATGTGCTGGAACCACCAGTGCATCCGCTCCTGGGGCGGCCGCAGCCAGTACCACAGGCCGCCCGACCCGGAGAGGATGCCCACCGGCCCGAAGCCCCACAACAGCGGCACGTCCATCCGCAGTCCGTACGCCACCGTGAAGAGCCCCATGCACAGCAGCAGCGTGGACAGCCCCACGTCCAGCGGGTGCGTGCTCGCCCCCGTGCGCGTCTTCGTCCGCAGCACGCGCACCCCCATGGACGCGGAGGCCGCGCTCAGCACCGCGATGTAGACGAAGAAGAGGGCGATGGGCTGCTCGCGAGGTGCCTGGAGGAAGCGCCATCCGGAGATGACCAGCGCGGAGATCGCCGCGGCGATCATCGCGCCCACGTAGACCCAGCCCACGCGCCGGTGCAGGGCGCCTCCCTTGCGCGCGACCAGGGGCAGCCAGAGCGTGATGAACGCGACGACTCCCGAAGCGATGTGGAGCCAGCGGGCGAGCAGATAGAGCGACATGGGCGTCTCCGGCGTGCTGCGAGTCCGAAAAGCACGGTACGCGCCGGCGCGTGTGCCTCCATCTGGCGGAAGTCACACGGGCCGCATGTGACTTCCGGCACATGGCCCCTGCGCCACGGGTGTCCTACGGTCTGCCTCCATGCCCGAGCGGTTCCCCGTGGCCAAGCCCGCCACCACCCATCGCCTGCTGCTCGTCGCCGGGATGCTGACCTGGGCCGTGGTCGGCTTCGCGCACATCGAAGACCTCGCGCGTGAACCCGCGCGGTGGCTGGCCCCGGACACGCTGTCGTGGGGCATCGCGCTCCTCACCTTCGGCGGGACCTTCTGGTTCCAGTCGCGTGAGCAGGGCAGGGCAGAGATGCCGCTGCTCGTGGCGCAGACGGTCTCGGCGCTCGTCTGCCTGGCCACGGGGGAGAGCGGGCTGGACGGGGCGCTGCTCGCCATCACCGCCGGGCAGGTCCCGGAGATCCTCCCCCAGCGCCGGGCGCTGGCGTGGGTGGGGGCCCAGGTGGGGGGCATGCTGGTCGTGTTCGCGGTCCAGCGCCCGCCCGTCCAGGCCCTGGTGCAGACGCTCATCTACACCGGCTTCCAGGGCTTCACGTTCGGCACGGCGCTGGTGATGGTCCGCGAGGCGGAGGCCCGCCGCGAGCTGGCCCGCGTCCACGCGGAGCTCCAGGCCACCCAGGTGCTGCTCGCCCACCGCGAGCGCGAGGGCGAACGGCTGCGCATCGCCCGCGAGCTGCACGACTCCGTGGGGCACCACCTCACCGCGCTCAGCCTCAACCTGGAGGCCGCCGCGCACACCGCGAAGGACCCCGCCTCCACCGAACACCTGCGCCGCGCCCGCGAGGCGGCCCGCACGCTCCTGTCCGAGGTGCGGGGAACGGTGACGGCGCTGCGCGATGCGCCCATGCCCCTGCTGCCGTCGCTGCGAGCACTCGCGGACGGCGTCCCAGGGCTCGCCGTCCACCTGGAGGTCCCCGAGGCGCTCGCCCTGGAATCCTCCGAAGCGGCGCACTCGCTGTTCCGCTGCGTGCAGGAGGTCCTCACCAATACGCTGCGCCATGCCGGGGCCCGCAACCTGTGGATCACCATCGTGCCCACCGGCGACGGCGGCGTGCGGGTGCACGCGCGGGACGACGGTGGCGGCGCGGCGCGGGTGACGCCCGGCTCGGGGCTCACCGGCATGCGGGAGCGGTTCACGCGGCTGGGGGGGCGCGTGGAATGGCGCGCGGCGGCGGGGCAGGGGCTGGAGCTGGAGGCGTGGTTGCCGGCCACACCGGAGAGTGGGGTGGGCACGTGAGCACCCTCCGCCTGGTGCTCGCGGATGATCACGCCCTGGTGCGCCAGGGGCTGCGCAGCCTGTTGGAGCTCACGCCCGACCTGCGGGTGGTGGGCGAGGCCGCCGACGGCGAGGAGGCGCTGCGCAAGGTCGCGGAGCTGAATCCGGACGTGGTGTTGATGGACGTGCGCATGCCGCGCATGACGGGGCTGGAGGCCCTGCGCGCGCTGCGCCGCACGGATCCGGACCGCCGCGTGGTGCTCCTCACCACCTTCGACGAGGACGCCGCCCTCATCGAGGCGCTCCGCGCGGGAGTGCAGGGCTTCCTCCTCAAGGATGTGTCACTGGAGGAACTGGCGGAGGCCATCCGGCGCGTCGCCTCCGGTCAGACGTTGCTGCCACCCGGCATCGCGGAGCGCGTGGCGCGCGGCATGGCCGAACTGCCCCGCGACTTCCCGCACGCGGACCTGCCGGAGGGCCTCACCCGCCGCGAGGTGGAGGTGCTGCGCCTCATCGCGCGGGGGATGAGCAACCGGGAGATCGCCGATGCGCTCGGGACGGCGGAGGGGACGGTGAAGAACCAGACCTCCAGCATCCTCTCCAAGCTGGGCGTGAGGGATCGCACCCGCGCCGTGCTCCGCGCCATGGAGCTGGGCTGCCTCTAGCGCCCCCATGCCGTTCGAGTTGCCCGCGCGCCCGCGTCAGCGCGTCTTCTGCTGGTACGCCTTCACCAGCGCGTTCATGCGCCGCCCGCTCGGGTCCTCCCTGCGGGGATCCGCGACGACGAGCACCCACTTGCCCGAGACCACCGCGGAGCCGACGGCGTCTCCGATGAGGGCCCAGCCGGCCTCCTCCGCCTTCCTGGCCTGCTCCGCGCCGTCGAAGAGGCACACCGTGGCCTCCAGGCCGCTCACCTTGCCGGCCTGGCACTTGCCGCCGGGCAGCTTCTCGCCGACGTCGGTGAAACCGGAGGGCGACTCACCCGCCGCCTTCCACGCGTCCAGCACCTCGTTCGCGTTGCTGGAGCAGCCCGCCAGCAGCAGGGCGCCCAGCGCGAGTCCCATGCGCCGCATGCTCAGTCCCGTCCCTTATGCTTGTGTTTGTTCTTCTTGTGCTTGCCGTGGTCATGGTCATGGCCATGGTGATGGTCGTCATCGTCGTCGTCCCGGATGATGATGACCTCGCGTGAGGGCGGAGGCGGCCTGCCACCGACCCTCACGTCCACGTCCACGTTCACGCCCACCTGGATGATGGGGCCGTGGTACTGGGGCGGCGGCGCGAACGTCACCACCGGACGCGGCACGTTCCAGCCGCGATAGACCGTGTTGACCCGCACGAGCTTCGGGTTCTCCCGCCGGTACTCATCGGGGTACTCACCCGCGTAGTAGTGGACGTCCTCCTTGTCGACGAACTCCTGGCGCGGTGGCGGCTCGTAGGCGTGGTAGTGCGGCCCGTCGTGGTAGCAGTACTCCACCACGTCCACGTCCACGTCGATGTCGACCAGCACGTTGAGCACCACCGGATGGTGCCCGTAGTAGGAGTGCCGGGGGCCCTCGTAGCCGAAGGGCGTGGGGTCTCCGATGAAGACGTAGACGTTGTCGCGCGTGCGGTAGAGCGTGTCCGCGTACAACGGCGCGGCGGAGTGCACGTGCGGCGACTCGAGGTGGCACAGCCCGTCCCGGGGCTGCCCGGTGCGCGGGTGCATTCCCGCGTACCTCCACTGCTTCGCCTCGGCCGCGCTGGCGGCCATGAGCAGCAGCGCCGTGGCCAGTAGGGCCAGATTCCTGTGTGACATGGTGGGGGTCTCCCTGGAGACGGGCACGCTCCAGCCACTCCCTGACCCGGCCCCCCCGGGGTCGATCACATCCGGGAGCACGGCCCGCACCCGCTGTGTCCGTGGAGGTGCTCCACGCGCATCCTGGCGACAGCAGACGCGAAACATTGCGGTGCCGCGACACTCAGCGCCCGGTGTGCTTCGCGGCCCGCTCGGTGCCACCTACGCGTTCGACCTCTCCTCGGGGCCCAAGCTGCCGAAGAGCCAGCAGGACCTGCGTCCGCCCAAGCCCGCGCCGCGCCGCCGCCGCTGAGCAAGGGGCCGCCTCGACTTTCGAACCTGCCCCTAGCGCGGCTTCCGCTCGAACCGCAGGTCACCGAAGACGAAGCCGGTCACCTGCTTGGACTCATCGCGGGTCAGGCGGAGCAGACCCCGGGGCGTGTTGAACGCATCGGCGAAGGTCGCCTCGAGCGGATGGGTTCCCAGCGCCCGTCCCTTCAGGGCCGCCTTCCCGTCCTTGAGTTCGATGCGCCAGGTCACATCCAGCTCCGGGCTGTAATACGCCCCCACCAGTTGCTTCCAGGCGTCGTCGGAGAGCGGCGCTGCCGGCTGCTTCCGCTGGAAGAGCGTCCGGATCTCCTGGCTGCGCAAGAGGGTCATCTGCTCGCCCTCGAAGGTGAGCGTCAACGGAGCCCCCTCCACCTCGAAGCGGTCGCCCCCCGCTGCTCGCAGGGGGAGCGCTCGCCCCGGGAAGGCGAGCTCCAGCTTGCCGTCCTGCTGGCGGATGCTCAAAACGCGCTGGCCGTCCTCGTCGTAATAGAGCCCGGCGTACCGGGCGGAATCCCCGCTCGCGGGCTCCGGCGCGCCCGATGCGGCCTTCTCCTCCTGTTCGGCCGCCTGCAAGGCATTGCCCAGGACCAGGTCCGCCACGCGCTCGGCGAGATCCGGTCTCATGTCCGCCCGGTTGCAGAGGATGGCGATGGAGAGGTGTTGCGCGGGGAAGCGCATCAACGCGGCGCGATAGCCTCCCCAGGCCCCGGAGTGATGGACGCGTTGCGCTCCGCGGTAGGTGTCCAGGAACAGTCCCCGGCCATAGCCCGTGCTGGCTCCCGAGCTCAGGGTTCCGCGCGTCTGCAACCCGTCGATGAGAGCGCTCCCGCCCACTTTGGCGGTGGAGAAGTTCTCCTCCCATTTGACCAGCTCGGTGACGCTGGTCTGGACCTGGCCGTCGCCGAGCTGGTTCCAGTTCGACATGTCCAGCTGATACGCGCCCTTTCCGGCAGGGGAGTAGGCCGTGGCGCGGCCGGGAACGACGGCCGTGTGGTCGTCACGGAAGTGGCTCCGGGTCATCCCCAGCGGCTGGAAGAGCCGCTCCTTCGCGAACACGGCCAGGCTCTTGCCCGTGACGCGCTTCACGATGAGCGACGCCAGGAAGTAGCCACTGTTGCTGTATTCAAACCGCGTCCCGGGCTTGAACCTCAGCGCACGCTGGCGGGCGATGACGTCCAGGGCGTCGTCGTCATCCGTGACGTCCTCGTAGTGATAGCCCTTGAAGAAGAGCAGGCCGTTGTAGTCACGCAGTCCGCTCGTATGGTGGAGCAGGTGGTCGACGGTGATGGGCGTCCCGTAGTCTGGGATTTCAGGCAGGTACTTCCGGATGTCATCCGTCAGCGCGAGCTTTCCCTCATGGGCCAGCAGCACGAGGCTCGCGGCGGTGAACTGCTTCGAGACCGAGCCGATGTCGAACAGGGTCGTGGGGGTGATGGGCGTGCCCTGATTCAGGTCCGCCGTGCCGTAGCCCCGGGAGTAGAGGAGCTTGCCGTCCTGGGAGATGCCAAGGGCACAGCCGGGGCTCGAAGGGCTGTTGTAGGCCTTGAACACCGCGTCGATGCGGGCCGGTTGGATGCGGAGGGGCGAAGGCGTGGCGGCGAGGGCTGGCAGCGCCGCCATGAGCCCGACGACCGTGAAGCGCAGCGAGGCGTGCATGGGGTTCTCTTGGGCTGCCTCTTATACACATCTCCGAGCCCACGAGACGCTCA
>NZ_RAWE01000340.1 GCF_003611695.1 Corallococcus carmarthensis
GCGGGACACTCCGGGGGCGTTCGCGGAGGACGTGGCGGCGAAGGCCGGCGTCTCCAGCGGAGGCAGGATGGCCGGATCCTCCATGACCGGAAGACCGGAGGCTGCCTGCGATGCATCCCAGTGCTCGGAGGCCGACGCTTCAGCGGCCTCCCGGCGAGGAAGGCCCGTGCCCTGGGCCGCCTGCACGGCCACGCCCATCTGCGGCAATCCGGACGAAGCAGGCTGCGCGGCCACGCCCATCTGCGGCAATCCGGACGAAGCAGGCTGCGCGGCCACGCCCATGCGAGGCTGGCCGGACGCGACGGGCTGAGCGGCCCCGTTCATGTGCGGCTGTCCGGGAGCCTGTGCCTGCGCGGCGCGTCCGGAAGCCTGCGCGGCGGACCCATCCATGCGGGGCAGGCCGGGCGAACCCGGGGCGTTGCCACGAGGCTGACCGGAGGCGGCCTGCGCCTGGGGGCGCGGATGATGCGGCTCCGTGCCGTAGGCCGGCGTGGGCGCGGAGCCCGGGCGGGGCTCCATGGGAATCGCCGGAGCCTGCGCGGCGCGAGGCACGGCGACGCCAGGATTCTGGAAGCCCGGCTCCGACAGGGCCGAGGTGGGCGCGGCGCGCGGAGGCACGGCGGCCATCGGCGCCACGCCCGGAGGCGGTGCGACGGGGCGCGGAGGCAGCACGGCGCCAGAAGGCGCGTTCCCGGCGGGAGGCGTGGCGGGAGGCGGCACGGGAGCCGGCGCCGCCGCCCGGGGAGCCTGCTGCGCGGGAGCCCGGACCGGCTGACCCTCCGCGTGCGGCGTGGGAGCGCGGATCGTCGCATCGGCCTGGGGCGGGACGGGGCGCGCAGCAGGGGCCGCCGAGCGAATCGTCGCGTCCGCGTGGGCCGCCGGAGCCGCCGAGCGAATCGTCGCGTCCGCGTGGGCCGCCGGAGCCGCCGCGCGAATCGTCGCATCCGCGTGGGCAGCGGGGGCCGCGGCGCGGGCCGCCGGATCCGCGTAGGACGCAGGAGCACGACCCGTCACGTCGCCCTGGGTCGCGGCAGGCGGCATGGGCGCGCGGATCGTCGCATCGGGCGCTGACGCGCGCACCGTGGGTCCATCCATCGGCGGCACGGCGGCGCGAGGCGCGGCGGCACGCGGCGGCGCGGCGGCCGGAGCCTGCGCGGGCCGGGGCGCGGCGGCGCGCGGCGCGGCGGGAGGCACGGGCGCCATCCCCGGCCGGACCGAAGGCGTCATTCCCGGCGGGGTGACAGGACCGCGCGGCGGCTCCATCGCGAAGGCGGGCGTGCCTCGCAGCGTCTCCGGCTCGACCGGTTCATTGTTCAGGGTGATGGGATCGCCACCCGCGGCCTGGGCATCGCGTTCACCTGGCCTGCGGCGATCAATGTGGATGTCGCGGTCGAGCAGGCTCGGGACGGGAGCCACCGCTGGTGGGCGCGCGGCATGGGCGGCGCAAGCGGGGCAATCTCCGACCGGCGGCAGCGAGGCGCCGCACTTCATGCACTTGGACAACGGATCCTCCCAATGACGCGGACAACCGTCGCCATGAAAGGCCGCATTCAGGCCTGTAGCAAGAAAAGGACAAGCCCCCGCCGGTCCCTCGCCCGAGGAACCGTCAGGGGCTCGTCAGCGCCATGCAACCGTCCCTTCGGGGACGGTGCGTGTGGGGCGCCTCACGCTAGGCGTGGACGCGGCGCCGTCCCGCTGCTCCCACCAGGAGAAGCACGATGATGGATCCCACGACGGACATGATGATGCCCGAGGCATGCAGGTCGAACAGCCGGCCGTTGCGCTGGAAGAGCGAACCGATGAGGCCGCCCACCAGCGAGCCCACCATGCCGAGCAACGTGGTCGCCACCAGGCCCATGCTCTGCTTGCCCGGCAGGATGGCTCGAGCAATGAGGCCCGCGATGAGGCCGATGATGATGAAGGCGATGATCCCCATGAGAGTCTCTCCCGTGTGAGGGACCCGCGAGGTCCCGAATGGCAGAAACGTAGGAATGGGCACAGGGATCCGTGACCTGGGATGCGAGGAGGGGTTGTCCGCCCGCCTGCTAACCGAGCGACCCATCCAGGTGCTGCATCACCGCGAGCGCCGCGAGCGCCGCCGTCTCCGTCCTCAGGATGCGTGAGCCCAGCGTCACCGGCCGCGCCCCCAGTCCCCGCAGCCCCTCCACCTCCTCACGCGCGAGCCCGCCCTCGGGACCAATCACCAGCGCCACCGGCGTCCCCGGCGCCACGCTCCGGAACGCCTCGCCCAGCGGCACCGCGGATTCCTCTTCGTCCAACACCAGCAGCAGCGTGCCCGGCGTCAGCGCGCGCGCCGCGTCCAGCAACGGCCGGGGCGGATGCACCCGAGGCACGTCATCGCGGCGGCACTGGCGCGCGGCCTCTTCGACAATCTTCGCCCACCGCTGGGTGCGCTCCTCGGCGCGCTTCGGCTCCAGCTTCACCACGCTGCGCGCCGTGGCCACGGGATGGAACGCGGTGGCGCCCAGCTCCGTGCCCTTCTGGAGCACCAGCTCCAGCTTGTCCCCCTTGGGCAGCCCCTGGAGCACGCTCATCTCACGCGCGGGCGGCGTCACCCGCATGGTGCCCAGCACCAGCCGCACGGACTCCGCGGTCAGCCCCGTGACGCGCGCCTCGAAGGCGCGGCCCTTGCCGTCGAAGACCTCCAGCGCGTCGCCGTCCTCCAGCCGCAGCACGTGGACGAGGTAGTGGCGGCGCTCGCCCGTGAGCGTCACGTCGGCGGGAGCGGGGTCGGGAAGGGGAACGAAGAGGCGGACCACGGCGGCTTCCTTGAAGGGGAGGGCGCCCGGAGGATAGCCCTCCATGCGTCCAGAGGTTCCCTTTCTGGAATCCGCGAGCGCCCGGCCGTGTCCCGTTCCTGCTAAGGCGCGCGAAACACCCATGTCCACCCTCGTCATCGAGTCCACCCGCTCCGGCTTCGTCGAATCCCTCCACACCGTGTCCGTCGCGGTGGTGAGCGCGGAGGGCACGCGCGTCGCGTTCGCGGGCGACCCGGAGCGCGTCACCTTCTGGCGCTCGGCGGCGAAGCCCTTTCAATCACTCCCGATGGTGCAGGACGGCGCGGCGGACCGTTACGGCTTCGGCCCGCGCGAGCTGGCGCTAGCGTGCGCGTCCCACTCCAGCGAGCCCGTGCACCGCACCCTCGCCATGCAGATGCTGAGCGCTTCCGGCTGCGAGGAGCGCCACCTCGCGTGCGGCCCGCACCCGTCGCTGTCGCCCGCGGTCGCGGAAGAAGCGCTCAGGGCGGGCGTGGTGCTCACGCCCCGGTGGAACAACTGCTCCGGCAAGCACGCGGGGATGCTCGCGCTGGCCCGGCACCACGGCTGGGACGTGCACGGCTACGCCAGCGACGGCCACCCCGTGCAGGAGCGCATCCAGGATGAAATCGCGAAGTGGACGGGCCTGCCGCGCGACGCGCTGGTGAAGGGCGTGGATGGCTGCCTCGCCGTCTGCTTCGGCCTGCCGCTCAGCGCCATGGCCACCGCGTGGGCCCGCTTCGGCGTGTCGGAAGCGCCCGCCGCGCGCCGCCTTCGCGAAGCCATGCTCGCGCACCCGGAGCTGGTCGCGGGCAGGGGCCGCGCGTGCACGGAGTTGATGACGGCCTTCCAGGGCGAGGCCGTGGTGAAGATTGGCGCGGAGGGCGTCTACTGCGCCGCGCTGCCCCGGGCCCGCCTGGGCGTGGCCCTCAAGGTGGAGGACGGCGACGCCCGCTGCGCCGCGCCCGCGCTCCTCGCCGTCCTGCGCCTCCTCGCGGAACAGCAGGGCCTGACGCTGCCCATGACGGGCCTGGAGCACCACGCGGAGCCGCGCATCCTCAACACGCGCAACGAAATGGTGGGCTCCCTGCACCCGGCCGGAGCACTCGCGTTCGCCTGAGGGTGGCTGTAGCGCGGAAGGTCACACGCGCCACGCCCCCCGTAACCGGCCCCGCTACATCCGAGCCGGTGCCCCGAGGGGCCCACCCGGACACTGCCGTGGGCACGCGGACTGCAACCAGGGACTGCAAGCACACGGCGGGACTCGCGGGGTCCTGACGTCAAGGGGGAACGCCTCGCGAGTCCAGATGGGGTCGGGTTGGCGAGCGTTCGCGTTCGCGGCCCGACCCCCTCTTGTTTCTAGCGCTTCAAGTCGATGCGCACCCACTCGCCCTGCTGCGCGCCCTCCAGCACGGTGCACCCGAGCTTGCGGTACGCGGCCTCCACGTCCACGCGCTGGTGCGCGAGCACGCCGGCCAGCACCAGCCGGTCCTTCGCCTTGGGGACGATGAGGGGCGCCAGTTCAATCAGCGTGTTCGCCAGGATGTTCGCGAGCACCAGGTCGAAGGTGCCGGACACCTCCGTCAGCTCGCGCCCGGAGATGTCCAGGTCGGGCGTCTGGTTGTCGGCGCAGTTCTCCTGGGCCAGCTCCACGGAGGTGGGGTCGTTGTCGGTGCCCACCACATGGCCCGCGCCCAGCTTCTTCGCCGCGATGGCGAGCACGCCCGTGCCGGTGCCCACGTCCAGGACGCTCGCGCCCGGGTGCGTGGACATGAAGTCATCCACCGCCGCCAGGCACAGCGACGTGGTGGGGTGGTCCCCCGTGCCGAACGCCATCTTCGGCTCGATGACGACGCGCATCTTGCCCTCCGGCGCGTTCGCCACGTCCCAGGGCGGGCCCACCCACAGGCGGCCCACCTGCACGGACTTGATGAGCGACTTCCACTCGTTGCTCCAGTCCTGCTGGGGCTGCTCGTCCAGGGACAGGCGCGCGCTGGGGTGGCTCTCCGCCACGGCGTCGCGGGCTTCTTCCGCGCTCTCGCGGTCCTCGAAGTAGGCGACGACGATGGACTCACCCTTCGCGGGGGCGCGCACGCCCGGCATGGTGGGCGTCTCCGTGTCGCGGACCTCCAGGCCCAGGGCGCCGGTCTCATGGAGGAGGTCCTGAAGGATTTCGGAGGCTTCCTCCGCGATATCCACGGTGAGTGACAGGTAGGTCTGGGACATGCGCCCCTTCTACCGCACCCGGTGCGGCGTGGAAGCGTCGTCGTCGTGACGCTTCCACGCTCGCGGGAGGAACTACGGCCCGACGACCGCCATGGCCATGCGGTCGAAGTCGATGACCCGGCGGGCCACCTCCTGCACGTCCGCCGCCGTGACCTTCGCCACGCGCTCGGAGTAGTGCAGGAAGTTGTCCAGCCCGATGCCGTAGCAGATGTCCAGCGCCAGCAGCGTCGCGCGGGCGCTGTTGCGCTGCAGGTCGATTTCGTACGCCCCGATGATGTGCTGCTTGGCGCGCTCCAGCTCCTCGGCGGGAATCGGCTCGTCGCGGATGCGCTCCAGCTCGCGGCGCATGCCCTCCACCGCCGCGTCCACCTTCTCCGGGCTCGTGCCCATGTAGACGGCGAAGTAGCCGGGGTCCAACCCGTCCATGGAGAAGCTGCTCACGCTGTACGCCATGGAGCGCTTGTCGCGCAGTTCGATGAAGAGCCGTCCGCCCTGGCCCGACAGCACCGTGGACAGCACGTCCAGCACCACGCGCCACGAATCCGTCATCCGCGCCGCCTGGAAGCCCATCACCAGGTGCGTCTGCGCGCGCGCGAGCACCTTCTTCTCCGTGCGCGGAGCGGACGGCGGAGCCTCCGGCTTCACCTGCTTCGGGGCCACCGCGCCGCCGCGCGACTTGCCGAAGTACTCGTTCGCCAGCGCCCGCACCTGGTCCACGTTCACGTCGCCCACCACGCTGAGCGTCATCTGCGACGGATCCATGTGCGCCCGGTGGTACGCGCGCAGCTGCTCGGGCCCCAGCGCCTCCACGGAGGCCTTCTCGCCCGCGAGCGACAGCCGGTACGGGTGCTCCTTGTAGAGCGTGCGCGAGAACAGCTCGAACGCCAGGCTGGACGGCTTGTCCTCGCGGGTGAGGATGTCCTGGAGCAGCAGCGCGCGCTCGCGCGCCACCTCCTCCTCGCGGAAGGCCGGGTTGAGCAGCACGTCCGCGAACAGCCGGAAGCCGGGCTCGAAGTAGCGCGACAGGAAGTCCGCCTTCAGGCTCACGGAGTTGCGGCCGCCCTGACCACTGACGTTGCCCGCGTACAGGTCTCCCAGGTGGCTGATGTCATCCGCGCTGAGCGTCGTGGTGCCCTTGGTGAGGGCGCGGCTGAGCAGCGTGGTGATGCCGTTGTCCTCGGGCGTCTCGTAGCGCGCACCGCCGATGAAGGCCGCGCGCATGGAGAACAGCGGCACGTGCGGCTCCACCCGGATGATCAGCGTCGCACCGGAGGGCAGCTTCTCCTGCACCACCTCCGAGCGCGCGGACGCGATGGCGCTCCGGGCCGGACGCGGCGGGGCTTCCGGGGGCGGCCGGGCGGCGCGCTCCGGGGG
>NZ_RAWE01000341.1 GCF_003611695.1 Corallococcus carmarthensis
CCCCAGCCCCGCCCCGGCGCGAGCCGCCGGCCCCCAGTGTCAGCTGCCCGGCGGTTCTTCCTCTCACTTCAGGACGCGACGGCCGCCTTCATCAGGTGGTCCCCGTAGTCCTCCCGCAGCTTCATCTTCAGGAACTTCCCCGTCGACGTGCGCGGAATCTGGGTCACGAAGAGGATGTCATCCGGGAGCCACCACTTCGCGAACTGCTTCTCCAGGTGCGCCGTCAGCTCCGCCTTCGTCGCCTCCTGCCCCGGCTTGAACACCACCGCCGCCAGCGGGCGCTCGTCCCACTTCGGATGCCGCCCCGCGAACACCGCCGCCTCCAGCACGGACGGATGCGCCATCAGCGCGTTCTCCAGCGCCACGGAGCTGATCCACTCGCCGCCGGACTTGATGACGTCCTTGCTGCGGTCGGTGATGTGCAGGTAGCCCGCCGGGTCGATGGTCACCACGTCGCCCGTCTTGAACCACCCGTCCTTCGTGAACCGGTCCTTGCCCTCGTCCCCGTAGTACGACGCCGCCACCATGGGCCCGCGCACCTCCAGCTCGCCCATGGCCTTGCCGTCCCAGGGGAGGATCTCCCCGCTGTCGCTCACGTGGCGCGTCTCCACGAACGGCACGGAGTAGCCCTGCGACGCGTACGCCTCCAGCTGCGTCTCCGGCGAGGCCGTGTGCAGGTCCCCCTTGAGCCGCGCGAGCGTGCCCACCGGGTTCATCTCCGTCATGCCCCACGCGTGCAGCACCTTCTGCCCGTGGCGCTTGCGGAACCCGTCAATCAGCGCCGGCGGCGCCGCGGACCCGCCAATCACCATGTGCCGCATCGGGCTCAGGTCCCACTTGCCCGGCTCGCGGTCCAGCTGCGCCAGGATGCCCAGCCAGATGGTGGGCACGCCGCCCGCCACCGTGACCTTCTCGTTCTGCATCAGCTCCAGCAGTGACTGAGGGTCGAGGTGCGGCCCGGGCAGCACCTGCTTCGCCCCCGTGAGCAGCGCGTCGAACGGCAGCCCCCACGCCGCCGCGTGGAACATGGGCACCACCGCCAGCACCGTGTCGGACTCCCTCAGCCCCAGCACCTCCGGCAGGCAGCACACCAGCGTGTGCAACACGATGGAGCGGTGGCTGAAGAGCACGCCCTTCGGGTTGCCCGTCGTGCCGGACGTGTAGCAGAGCATCGCCGCGCTGTTCTCATCCAGGCGCGGGAAGTCGAACGTGGGCGACTCCGCGGCGAGCAGCTTCTCGTAGTCCAGCCGCCCCTCCGGAACCGGCCCGTCGTCCGGGATGACGATGACGTGCTTGATGCTGCCGGCGGCCTTCTCGAACTTCTCCACCAGCGGCAGGAGCGAACGGTCCACCACCACCACCGTGTCCTCGGCGTGGCGCGCGATGTAGCCCAGGTCGTTGGGGTGCAGCCGCAGGTTGAGCGTGTGCATCACCGCGCCCATCGCCGGCACGCCGAAGTAGACCTCCAGGTGCTGGTGGTGGTTCCAGCTCAGGGACGCCACGCGGTCCCCTGGCTTCACCCCCAGCCGCGTGAGCGCGTTCGCCAATTGGCAGACACGCTTGTGGAAGTCCGCGTACGTGTAGCGGTGCAGGGACTTGTCCGGCTTGCGGCTGACGATCTCCTGCGCGGCGTAATAGGAACGCGCGCGCTCCAGGAAGTGCGTCAGGGTGAGCGGGAAATCCATCATGCGACCGGTGAGCATCGGCACCATCCCTTCGGGAGAGGGGGAAGGGCCGGATGCTACCGGATGCGCGGCGTCATGCCTGCCACTCCGGGTGGGGGCAGGCATGGCGCACCACGTCAATGTCAGCCGAAGAAAACCTGCGCGACCTCGAAGAACTCCTTGGGCACGCGCTTGAGCTCCCGGGTGGCCTCCGCCAGGTGCTCGCTGACGATGTCATTGCCGCGCAGGGCGGCCATCTTCCCGAACTCGCCGCGAGCGACCATGTCGCACGCATGCACGCCGAACCGGGTGGCGAGCACGCGGTCGTGCGCCGTGGGGGCGCCGCCGCGCTGGATGTGGCCCAGCACGGAGACGCGCGTCTCGAAGCCGGTGCGCCGTTCAATCTCCGCGGCGACGATGTTGCCCACGCCGCCCAGGCGCGGCCGGCCCGCTTCGTCCAGGGAGCCCGTGGTGACCAGCTGCTCGTTCTGCTCCGCGGACAGCTTGATGCGCGTGCCTTCCGCCACCACGACGATGGAGAAGGTGCGCCCGCCCGCGTTGCGGCGCACCAGGTGCTGCGCGACGGCCTCCAGGTCCGCGGGAATCTCCGGGACGAGGATGACGTCCGCGCCGCCCGCGATGCCCGCGTAGGTGGCGATCCACCCGACGTGGCGGCCCATCACCTCGCAGACGATGACGCGCTTGTGCGACTCCGCGGTGGAGTGCAGCCGGTCCACCGCCTCCGTGGCGATGGAGACGGCGGTGTCGAAGCCGAAGGTGAAGTCCGTGCCGTTGAGGTCGTTGTCGATGGTCTTCGGCACGCCGACGATGCGCAGGCCCTCCTGGGACATGCGCGTGGCGGCGGACAGCGTGCCCTCGCCGCCGATGGCGATGACGGCGTGGATGCCGTTGCGCTCGATGGCGCGCTTCACGCGCTCCAGGCCGTTCTCCACCTTGAAGGGGTTGACGCGCGACGTCCCCAGGATGGTGCCACCCCGGTGGAGGATGCCGGAGGTGGTCTCCCGCGTGAGGCGGAAGTGGTTGTCGTCCAGCAGGCCCTTCCATCCATCACGCAGACCCATCATCTCGAAGCCGTGCTCGCTGGCACGGCGGACGATGGCGCGGATGACCGCATTGAGGCCGGGGCAATCACCCCCGCCGGTGAGCACGGCGACTTTCATGAGTCCGGTTCTAGCGCGACCCGGCCTCCACGCGTGAGGACGGATTGCACGGGACGCCCGTGGGAAACCCTTCCCGGTCCCAGGGCGTGCGGGGGACCTGGCTTGTCAATCGCCGGCGGTGTTCACGTGTAATTCCTGGAAGCGAGTGGCCTTGCCGCGCGGCGCCACGCACCGGGCGGCTGGGGGGCTGGCGACCTTCGCGGCGAGGACGGCGTATGCTGGCCGGCTCATGAACCTACGGGTGTTCCAGACGGAGCAGGAGGCGGCCAGCACCTGCGCGGCGCGCATCGCCGAGGCGGTGCGCCACACGCCGGAGCTGGTGCTGGGGCTCGTCACGGGGCGCTCGCCACTCAACGTGTACCGGAACCTGGTGGAGCTGGCGGCCCGGGGGGCGCTGGACCTGTCGCGGGCGACGACGTTCAACGTGGACGAGTTCCTGGGGCTCCCGCCGGAGGACGCGGGCAGCTTCCGCGCGTACATGGACCGGCACCTGTTCCGGCATGTGAATCTGTCAACGGAGCGGATCCACTTCTTCGACGGGTGCGCGCCGGACGCGGAGGCGGAATGCGCGCGCTATGACGCGGCGCTCGCGGCGGCCGGGGGGCTGGACCTGCTGCTGCTGGGCGTGGGGCCCAACGGGCACATCGCGTTCAACGAACCCGGCGAAGTGCTGACGGCGACGAGCCACCGCGCGCGCCTGTCGCGGGAGACGCGGCTGTCGCACGTGATGGCGTTCGGGGATGATCCGTCGAAGGTGCCCATGGCCGCGCTGACGCTGGGCATGGCGGCGGTGCTCCAGGCGCGCAAGGTGGTGGTGCTGGCGTTCGGCGTGAACAAGGCCGCGGCGGTGACGGCGATGGTGCACGGGCCGCTCACGCCCAGGTGGCCCGCGTCGCTCCTCCAGCTCCACCGCGACGTGGAGCTGTGGCTGGACACGGGCGCGGCCAGCGGCCTGCACGGGCGCAGGCTGGACGAGGCCCGGACCCGTCACGACGGCACCTGACCCGGGCCCCGGGCCCCGGGCTCCGGGCTCGGAGGTCCTCCGCTTCCAGACGGACACGCCCCCCGGTCACCCGGGCCATGTGACTTTATTGGCGAATTGCCAATAAGATGCTTTCCATGGGTCTTCCGGTGCGTGCCGCGCTGCTGCAGGCGGTGAGTGGTCCCTTCGTCATCGACGAGGTCGAACTCGATGCGCCTCGGGCGGGCGAGCTGCGCGTGCGGGTGGCGGCGAGCGGCATCTGCCACACCGACCTCACGTACCGGGCGGGCGCGGGCCTGTTCCCTCTGCCCGTGGTGCTCGGGCACGAGGGCGCGGGCGTGGTGGAGGCGGTGGGGGAGGGCGTGACGGGCTTCGTGCCCGGCGACGCGGTGGTGCTCAGCTACTTCTCCTGCCGCGCCTGCTCCACGTGCGCGGGCGGACACCCCGCGTATTGCGAGCAGGGGTACGCGGGGAACTTCTCCGGCTCGCGGCCGGATGGCTCGTTCCCCATGCGGTGGCGCGGCGAGCCGGTCCGCTCGAGCTTCTTCCATCAGTCGTCGTTCGCCACGCACGTGCTGGCGCATCAGCACAACGCGGTGAAGGTGGACGCCTCGGTGCCGCTCGACCGGGTGGCTCCGCTGGGCTGTGGGTTCCAGACGGGAGCGGGGGCGGTGCTGGAGGCGTTCCGGCTCCAGGCGGGGCAGCAGCTCGCCGTCTTCGGAGCGGGCGCGGTGGGGCTCGCGGCCATCATGGCGGCGCGGGTCGCGGGCGCGGCGACCGTCATCGCGGTGGACCTCAGCGCGGCGCGGCTCGAACTGGCCCGCGAGCTGGGGGCCACGGACACGTTCCTGGCGGATGAGCCCGGGCTGACGAAGACCGTCCTGAAGCGCACCCGGGGCGGGGTGGACTTCGCGCTGGAGTGCGTCGGGTCGCCCCAGGTGTTGCGGCAGGCGTTCGACGTGACCCGCCCGCTGGGCACCTGCGGGTTGCTGGGGCTTCCCAGCCGGGACGCGGAGGTGGCGCTCCCCATGACGGCGCTCCTCATGGGCCGGAAGGTGGTGGGCATCCTCGAGGGCGATGCCGACCCGAAGACCTTCATCCCGAAGCTGCTCGCGCTGCACGCGCAGGGGCGGTTCCCGCTGGAGAAGCTGAGCCGCTCCTACGACTTCGAGGCCATCAACGACGCGGTTCACGACATGGAGACGCGCACGGCGATCAAGCCGGTGCTGCGGATGCCAGGAGGCGGAACGACATGACGTTCGACGAAGCGGTGAAGGCCGGGCGCATCCACGTGGAAGAGGCGCTCGCGTTGTTCGACCGCCTGTCCGCGGTGGACCTGGAGTTCATGCGCGGCACCTGGCAGGGGCGCGAGTTCCAGACGGGACACCCGCTGGACGGACTGCTCGCTTCGACAGGCTGGTACGGCAAGCAGTTCATCGACGCGGAGAGCGTGCACCCGTTGCTCTTCTACACGGAGGACCGCGGGGCGGTGTTCCCGGTGGATCCACGGAAGTGGCCGTCCCCGGAGCTGCCAGGTCCCGTGGCGCCGCACCGGGCCGCGGTGGAGACCGGGCAGTTCAAGGCGCGGCTGCGCATGACGGAGTACCGGGGGCGGCTCAGCGCGACGATGGTCTACGACGACCGGCCCATCCACGACGTGTTCCGGAAGGTGGACCCGGACACGCTGCTGGGGCTGATGGATGCACGGGACATGGCGCCCTACTTCTTCGTGCTGCGCCGCGAGCAGAAAGGCCCCCGGACGCCCTGAAGCGCCCGGCTCAGCGGGACGCGGCGGGCTTCCGCGCGGAGGCGAGCACGGGCTTCTTCACCGGCGCGGCGGCCTTGGGTGTCACCAGGGGCTTCCCGTTCGCGCCGGGCTGGGAGGCCTTCCGCGCGACGGGGGCCTTCGCGGGAGTCTCGATGGCCGGGCGCTTCGCCAGGACAGGCGCCTTCGGCCGGGTGTGCTCATAGGCCGCGAGCACCTTGGCCACGTAGAACTCCGTCTCCCCGTTGTGCGGCACGCGCCCGTTCACCGACCCCGGGCCCGCGTTGTACGCGGCCACCGCCAGCCGCACGTCGTGGAACCTGCGCAGCTGTTCGGCCAGGTAGCGCCCGCTCGCGTCGACGGACGGCGCGGGGTCGAAGGGGTCCTTCACCCGCATCAGCGCCGCCGTGTCCGGCATCAGCTGCCCGGGCCCCATGGCGCCCGCGGGCGAGATGCGGTGCACCCGCGTCTCCGACTCCACCTGGATGAGCGCCCTCAAGAGCCCCGGCGGAATCCCGTGGCGGTGCTCCGCGTCCGCGATGAGCGGCTCCAGCGGAGGGTGTTCGTCCAGCACGCACGCGGGCCGGTGCGCCACGTAGGCCCCCAGGGCGCGCGCCTTCGTCTGGAGGAAGGAGAAGGACAGGGGTGACACCTGCGTCCCGCCCAGCCACGCCACGCCCACGTTGAGCAACACCACGGGCACCAGCGCGCACGGCACCAGCCACGCCCATCCCGGAATGTCGATCCCGCCCACGGTC
>NZ_RAWE01000342.1 GCF_003611695.1 Corallococcus carmarthensis
GCGGGGCGGGGCGGACGTGGGAGGAAGTGGCCCCCTTGAGCAAGCGCCGGCTGACGGTCCAGGCCTGGTACGCGCGGCTGGAGCGGGACGAGGCGACGGTGACGGAGCACTACCGGCTGGAGGGTGACCTTCCGGCCCGGCCGGTGGACACCCGGGGGGAGCGACCGCTTTTGCTCGTGCGCGAGGGCGATCAATTCTTGTTTTCGCCCGGGCTCATGTAGGCTACCCGAGGAGGCAGGGGCCCGCGCGGGCCGAGTCATGGACGAAGCCCTCAAGCAGCTACTGACCCTCGGGCGCGGCTCCTTCGAGAAGAAGCAGTACGCCCAGGCCGAGCAGTTCCTGACGAAGGTGGTCGAGCAGAATCCGACCTTCGCCGACGTCTACAACATGCTCGGCATCATCTACCACGACCAGGGCCAGTTCGCCCGGGCGCAGCGGGCCTTTGAGTCCGCGCTGCGGCTCAACCCCGCATACACCGAGGCCGCGCTCAACCTGGCGGTCATCTACAACGACATGGGGAAGTACGCGGAGGCGAAGGAGGTCTACCAGGCCGCCTTGTCCCGCCAGAAGGGCGCCCCCGGCGAGCTCGACCCCTACGTCATGAAGAAGGTGGCCAACATGTACGCCGACATCGGCGACGTGTTCGCCTCCAGCGGCGTCTGGGCGAAGGCCATTGAAGAGTACCGCCGCGCGCTGGCGCACTTCCCGGAGTTCGTGGACATCCGCCTCAAGCTGGGCAACGCCCTCAGGGACGCCGGCGACAACGCGGCGGCCCTGGCGGAGTACGAACAGGTCATCGCGCAGAATCCGTCGTACATTCCTGGACGGATCAACTATGGAATCGCCCTGTACTCGGCGGGACGCCGTGACGAGGCGGTGAAGGTCTGGGAAGACGTGCTCGTGCGCAGCCCCGGCAACAAGAGCGCGCAGATGTACCTCAACCTGGTGAAGGACCCGGGGAAGGCGGAAGTGACGGGTTGAGCACCATGGCAACTTCCATCATCGAGGTCGCGGCACCGTGAGCACTCCTGGCGGTACGGCGAAGTCCTTTGCCCTCAAGTTCATCTCCGGGAAGTACCAGGGCGGTGAGTTCCCGCTGAAGGCCAACAAGCAGATCGTCGTCGGACGGTCGAGCGAGTTGGACATGGTGCTGGTGGAGGACATGGTCTCGCGCAAGCACGCGAAGATCCTGTTCTCCGACGGAGCCATCACCATCGAGGACCTGGGGTCCACCAACGGCACCTTCGTCAACGGCGAGAAGGTCAAGCAGGCCAAGCTGAAGGAGGGGGACCGCATCCTCATCGGGACCTCCATCCTCAAGCTCGTGCACCAGGGCGCGGAGAGCGCCGCCGTGGACGAGAGCGTCGTGAAGCAGAAGCTGGAGGAGGCCGCCGCCGCCCAGGCCGCGCGCACCACCAAGGCCAGCTCCATGACGGGGAAGATTGAAGAGATCCCCCTCCCGGACCTGCTCCAGCTCTTCCACACGTCCAAGAAGAACGGCGTGCTCGTGGTGAACAACGCCCACGAGGGCCGCATCTACCTGCGCCAGGGCCGCGTGTACTACGCGGTCATCGACGACAACCACAACCTGGGCCCGCAGAAGAGCTTCAACCGCATCGTCACCTGGGAAGAGGGTGACTTCGAGCTGCGCCCGGCGGACTCGCAGGAGTTCATGGTGGAGCTGGACTCCTCCACCGAAGCGCTCCTGATGGACGCCCTGCGGCAGCTGGACGAGTTCAAGCGCCTGCAGCCGAACCTGCCGCCCATGGCCACGGCGCTGCGCATCGCGCAGCCGCTGACGGCGCCCCTCAAGGAGCTGACGCCGGAGCTGCTGGATGTGCTGCAGCTCGTGCACAACCACGGCTCGCTGGGCGGTGTGCTGGACCACTCGGACGGCGACGACGTGCTCACCGCCGAATCGGTGGTGCAGCTCATGAAGCGCGACTACGTGCGCGCGGAGTAGGGGGCGGCATGGCGGGCGGGAAGCCGGTGAAGGCGAAGCGCCTCACCGAGATGAGCCACTGCGCGGGCTGCGCGGCGAAGCTCAAGGCGGGGGACCTGGCGAAGGTCCTGGGCGGGCTCAAGGGGGCGGCGTCCCACCCCCGGGCCCTGGTGGGCTTCAACACGAACGACGACGCCGCCGTGTACCAGGTGGCGCCGGGCATGGCCGTGGTGGAGACGGTGGACTTCTTCCCTCCGCTCGTGGACGACCCGTTCCAGTTCGGCGCCATCGCCGCAGCCAACGCGCTGTCGGACATCTGGGCCATGGGCGCGAAGCCGCTGTTCGCACTCAACCTGGTGTGCTTCCCGGACGAGCTGCCGCTCAAGACGCTGCAGAAGATTCTGGCGGGCGGCCAGTCCAAGGCGGACGAGGCGGGCATCCCCATCCTGGGCGGCCACAGCATCCGCGACCCGGAGCCCAAGTTCGGCATGGCCGTGACCGGCGTGGTGCACCCGAAGAAGGTGCTCACCAACGCGGGCGCGAAGCCGGGGGACGTGCTGCTGCTCACGAAGCCGGTGGGCACGGGCATCGCCACCACCGCCATCAAGCGGGGCCTCGCGTCCAAGGCGCTGACGAAGCGCGTGACGGCGCAGATGGCCACGCTCAACAAGGCGGCCGGTGAGGTGTTCGCGTCGGGCACCTTCAAGGTGAACGCGCTCACGGACGTGACGGGCTTCGGCCTCCTGGGTCACCTGCTGGAGATGATGACCGGCGCGAAGACGCGCGCGGCGGTGGACCTGGAGCGCATCCCGCTCATCGCGGAGGTTCCCGCGCTGGCGGAGGCCGGCGTGATTCCGGGTGGCACCAAGACGAACCTCGCCCACGTGAAGAAGCACGTGACGTTCCCGGAGGGGCTGCCGGAGCACATCCAGTGGCTGCTCGCGGACGCGCAGACCAACGGAGGCCTCCTGGCCAGTGTGCCCGCGCGCCACGCGCTCAAGGCCATCCAGGCGCTGGAGAAGGCCGGCGTGGACGCGGCCCTCATCGGCGAGGTCCAGGCGGGCCGTCCCGGCATCGACGTCATTGGCTGAACGCACCGGCGCCCGGGAGCGGATTTCGCCTCCGGGCCGGGGCCCGGCTAACATCCGGGCGAGAATGTCGCCGCGCTGCTTCCCCCTCCTCCTGCTCGCGTGCCTCCTGCCGGCCCTCGCCGGGGCGGGGGAGCGCGGCGCGCGCATCGTCATCGACCCGGGACATGGCGGGGCGAAGGAGGGCGCGAAGGGGCCCGGCGAGCTCTGGGAGAAGGAGATCGCCCTCCAGATTGCCCAGCGCCTGCGCGAGAAGCTGGAGGCGGCGGGCAGCGAGGTGTTCCTCACGCGCGAGCGCGACACGCAGATGGCGCTGTCGGAGCGGGTGGAGTTCTCCAACATCCAGCGGCCGGACCTCTTCCTCTCCATCCACGCCAACTCCATGCCCACGAAGCGCCTGCGCGAGCGCACCGAAGGCATCGAGACCTACTTCCTCTCCGCCAACGCCTCCGGTGAGGCGGCGCGGGCGGTGGCGGACCGGGAGAACGCGGAAGCCCCCACGGCCCGCTCGGCGCGCGGACACTCCACGCTGGCCTTCATCCTGGATGACCTGGCGCGCACGGAGGCGCACTCGGACGCGTCCCGGTTGGCCTACGCCATCCACCCGCGACTGGTGTCCCAAAGCGGCGCCGCGGACCGGGGCGTGCAGCAGGCGCCCTTCTTCGTCCTCACGGGCGTGGAGGCGCCGGCGGTGCTGATTGAAGTGGGCTTCATCTCCCACCCGCAGGAGGGCGCGCGGCTGGGGAAGGCCGCGTACCAGGAGACCCTGGCGGAGGCCATCGCGGACGGGGTGCAGGCCTTCCTCCGGGAGACGCGCCGGCGGGACTCCTCGCCCTCGCAACCGGTGGCCGGAGCCACGGGGCCCTGATAAAGCGTGGGGGCTTTGCAGTCCTCTTTGCGTCAGGAGCTTTCCCCCGTGCGTTCCTTCAACCGTGGTGCGCTGGACCTTCGGCCTGTCACCCTCACGCCCAACGTCAACCGCTACGCGGAGGGCTCCGTGCAGGTGGAGTTCGGCCACACCAAGGTGCTCGTCACCTGCTCGGTGGAGGACCGCGTCCCGCCGCACCTGATGGGCAAGGGCTCGGGCTGGGTGACGGCCGAGTACGGCATGCTCCCGCGCGCCACGCACACCCGCGGTTCGCGCGAGGCCGCCAAGGGCAAGCAGTCCGGCCGCACCATGGAGATTCAACGGCTCATCGGCCGCGCGCTGCGTGCGTCGGTGGACCTGCAGGCGCTGGGCGTGCGCACGTTCACGCTGGACTGTGACGTCATCCAGGCGGACGGCGGCACGCGCACCGCGTCCATCACCGGTGCGTACGTGGCGCTGGTGCTGGCCATGCGCTCGCTCAACAAGCCGGGCATCCTGAAGGGCCTCACCCCGCTGGCCGCGGTGTCCGTGGGCGTGGTGAACGGCGAAGTGCGCGTGGACCTGGACTACGACGAGGACTCCACGGCGGAGGTGGACCTGAACCTCGTGGCCACGGGCGACGGCCGCATCGTGGAGGTGCAGGGCACCGCCGAGCACAAGCTCTTCGACCGCAAGTCGATGGACGCGATGCTGGACGGGGGGCTGGCCGCCATCCAGCAACTCACCGTCGCGCAGGCGAAGGTGCTGGGATGAAGCCGAAGCTGCTCTTCGCCACCGGCAACGCCGGCAAGCTGCGCGAGCTGCGCGCGCTCGTGGGTGACGCGGTGGAGGTGGTGTCCCTCAAGGACCTGCCCCCCGTGCCCGAGCCCGTGGAGGACGGCGCCACCTTCGAGGCGAACGCGGTGAAGAAGGCCCGCGAGTACTCGGAGGCCACCGGGCTGCCCGCGCTGGCGGACGACTCCGGGCTGTGCGTGGACGCGCTGGACGGGCGGCCGGGTGTGCTCTCCGCCCGGTACGCGCCGGGGGATGACCGGGCCCGGTACGAGAAGCTGCTCGCGGAGCTTTCGGGCGTGCCGGACGAGAAGCGCACCGCGTCCTTCCGCTGCGCCCTGGCGCTGGTGACGGGCAAGAAGGGCGACGAGCCCCGGGTGGAGGTGGGCCGCTGCGAGGGCGTCATCCTGCGCGCGCCCAAGGGGACGAACGGCTTCGGGTACGATCCGGTGTTCCAGGTGGACGGAGAGGGCGGGCGCTCCATGGCGGAGCTGGCGCCGGAGGAGAAGTCCCGGGTGTCGCACCGGGCCCGGGCCTTCCAGCTGATGCGGCGCCATTTGTTGGCGCTGTGACCGGCCGGGCGGGCGTCAGGAACAGCAAGCTTGCGCGTCCGTTCGCGTTAGGCGAAGAATGCAGCACTTCTCGGGGCGTAGCGCAGCCTGGTAGCGCACCTGCCTTGGGCGCAGGGGGTCGGAGGTTCGAATCCTCTCGCCCCGACTTGAAGTGCCGTAATGAATCAGCAGTGAGGACCGGCCAGCTCCAGTAGCTCAGCTGGATAGAGCACCGACCTTCTAAGTCGGGGGTCGCAGGTTCGAGCCCTGCCTGGGGCGCAAATCTGCTGGCAGATGGTTTTGGGCCTTGAACGGCCCCGGTTTCCACGGTAGGAGACCGCCGCTTTCAAAGCCGTGACGTGTGAAGTTGAAGTGACGGCGAATGTAGCTCAACTGGTTAGAGCGCCGGACTGTGACTCCGGAGGTTGCCGGTTCGATCCCGGTCATTCGCCCTTCTTCATTCGCTTCCTGTCGCGCCTATAGCTCAACTGGATAGAGCATCGGCCTTCGAAGCCGAGGGTTGGGGGTTCAAGTCCCTCTGGGCGCACTCCTTTCCCAGCTCCTTCCCGCCCGTAAAACGAAACGCCCGCGCCCCTTCTTGCTGGGACGCGGGCGTTGTTCATTTCGGGGCTACGGCGGCCTTCAGGCCTCCGGGTTCGTCCCGGCGCTGTCCTTGGCGGTCGGCACGCGGCAGCGCAGCTCCGTCTCCGCCTCCAGCGCGGTGAGGTTCTCGCGCATGGCCTTCGCCCACCGGGCCCGGGGCTGCTCCATCAGCTTCTCGTGCGCCAGGTCGATGGTCTCGCCCAGCTCGTCGTCGGACAGCTCGGACGTCGTCTTGCCCTTGTACGGACCGAACGCCACCACCACGCCGCTTGCCTTGGGACGCTCGGGCGTCTGGGCCACGGGCACCGCCACTACCGTCGCGGCCGGCGCCAGCGGCACGTCCACGTCCAGCCCCGGCTCCTCCTTCTCCGGAGTCCAGGCCGTCTCCCCCTTCTTGGGGGCCTCCGCTGGGGCGGGGGCCGGGGCCAGGGTGGGGA
>NZ_RAWE01000343.1 GCF_003611695.1 Corallococcus carmarthensis
GTCCCGCACCCCCGCCGTGCCCACCGAGTCCCCGGTGGACGACCTCCCCGCCCCTCCCGACACCACCGCCGAAGCGGCCGCGCCCCAGGGCTTCCTCACCCTGGTCACCGAGCCTTCCGCCCGCGTGTCCCTGGGCGGCCGTTCCCTGGGCGAGACCCCCCTCAACAAGGTCGCCCTCCCGGTGGGCAGGCACACCCTGAAGCTCATGGACGGCACCGGCCGGCCCCTGAAGCTCCTCGTGGAGATCAAACCCGACGACACCACCTCCGTCCGGGTCCCCCTGGAGCTGCTGGCCAATCCCTGAACCTGTCCGGCTGTCGGACAGGTTCCGCCACCTCCACGCAATCACCCGCCGGGGTCCCGCGTACCCGAGGCATTCCGCCGGGACGTGCTCCCACGTCCTCGCGCTTCGCCCGGAGCCGCCCATGAGGATGCCCACGCTGTCCCTGCTCGCCGCCTGCTGCCTCGCCGCCACCGCCTGCACCGCCCACGCGGAGGACGCGGCGAAGCCCTCCCAGGATTCGGGAGAGGCGCGCCAGGTGAAGGACTTCCACGGCGTCTCCGTGAGTCACGGCATGCACGCGGAGGTGAAGGTGGGCCCCAAGTCCGTCCGCCTGGAGGGCTCCGCCGAAAACCTCTCCCGCATCCAGCTGGAGGTGGAGGACGGCATCCTCACCACGCGCGTGGAGCGCAAGGGCTGGAGCGGCCTCAACGGCCGGGTGAAGCTCATCGTGTCCTCGCCCCGCATCGACCACGTGGAGGCCAGCGGCGGCAGCCACATGAACGCCGACGTCACCGCGTCCGACGAATTCGACGCCGAGGCCAGCGGCGGCGCGGTGCTCACCGTGCGCGGCGTGGACGCCAAGAAGGTGGACGTCGAGTCCAGCGGCGGCTCCGAAATCACCATGGCCGGCCGCGCCCGCGAACTGGATGCCGAGGTCAGCGGCGGCTCGCAGCTCCACGCCTGGCAGCTCCAGGGCGTCAGCACCCTGGAAGTGGAGGCCAGCGGCGGCGCCATCGTGGAGGCCAATGCCTCCGACAGCGTCACCGGCGACGCGTCCGGCGGCAGCATCGTCCGCCTGTCGAAGCGGCCCCAGAACGCCCAGCTGGACGTCAGCGGGGGGTCGCGCCTGGACACGTCGAACTAGCCGCCGCGCCACCGGGAAAGGTTACCCGGGCCCCGGGAGTGACCCGGGGCCCGGACAGGCCCCCCACGAAGCATCAGAGACGCCGCACACCGGACCTCCAAGGTCATCCGGGCGACCGTGCTCCTTCCACATGAATTCCGACCGCACGGGTGTGCTGTCGGGCAGGCATGGGGACTCCGTGGAACGCGCTCGAGTGACCGAACGCTTCGCAGTCCCCAAGATATTGGAAGTCCGTCCCAATCCCAAACACCCTGCGTCTCTTTCGCCACGAGACTCGCAGGGGATACCGCGTCATCCACGCCTGCCGTCCCAGACGGTCCGTAGGCCCAGACGCACCGCGCTCACACGGTGCGTCGTTGGAACGCAGCAGGTCGGGTCCATTCAGCGATGATGGAAAACTCCGCGCGAATGGGACTCCACGGGTGACCGGCTCAGCGGGCCGGGGGGAAGCGGTCCGCGTTCTGCCGCTCGACCATCCAGCCGGGGTACTCGGCGGGCAGCTGGGAGACGGCGTCCAGCTTCGCCAGCTGCGCGGGGCTGAGGCGCAGCTCGGTCGCGGCCAGGTTGTCGTCCAGCTGGGCCTGCGTCTTCGCGCCCAGGATGACGGTGGTGACGTGCGGCTGGTGCAAGAGCCACGCGAGCGCCACGCGCGCCACGGTGGTGCCCGTCTCCTTGGCGACGACGTCCATCACGTCGATGGCGTTGTACGCGCGCTCGCGGTCCACGGGCGGGAAGTCGAAGGTGGTGCGGCGGGCGCCCTCGGGGCCTTCCGCGCCGCGGCGGTACTTGCCGGACAGGAAGCCGCCCGCGAGCGGACTCCACACCATCAGGCCCACCTGCTGGTCCTTCATCAGGGGCACCAGCTCGCGCTCCAGGTCGCGGCCGGCGATGGAGTAGTACGCCTGCAGCGATTCGAAGCGGGACAGGCCGCGGTGGTCGCTCAGGCCCAGCGCCTTCATCAGCTGCCACGCGGCCAGGTTGGACGCGCCCAGGTAGCGCACCTTGCCCTCGCGCACGAGGTCGTCCAGCGCGCGCAGCGTCTCATCCAGCGGGGTGGCCACGTCGTAGCCGTGGATCTGCAGGAGGTCGATGTGGTCCGTGCCCAGGCGCTTCAGGCTGGCGTGCACGGAGTCGAAGATGTGGTAGCGCGACAGGCCCGTTTCGTTCTGGCCCGGGCCCATGCGGCCGCGCACCTTGGTGGCCAGCACCACCTGCGACCGCTTCGCCGCGAGCGCCTTGCCGAGCAGCTCCTCCGACTGCCCGTACGAATACACGTTCGCGGTGTCGAAGAAGTTGATGCCCGCGTCCAGGCACCGGCCCACCAGCGCGTCGGCCTCCGCCTGTCCCTGCTGCCCGATGTTCTTCCAGTAGCCCTCGCCACCGAAGGTCATGGCGCCGAAACACAGTTCAGAGACAAACAGGCCGGTGCGGCCCAGCGGACGGTAGTGCATGTGCGTGTCACCTTGGGTGGAAGTGAAGGCGGCCCCTCTTAACGTCCGGTGCGCGATCCCGCAGCAGGAAGGCACGCGATGACGGCCATGCCCCGCTTCGTGGGCTGGGACCTGACGGACCCCTTCGCCCGCGCCCCCCGTCCCGTGGACGAGGCCATCGTGGACGGGGATGGCCGCGTGCGCTTCTCCGAACGCGTCTGGCCCGGGGCACGGGCAGGGCACGGGCTGGACCCGGAGGCGCTCGCGGAGGCCTTCGCCGTGGGGCCCGGTGACGTGGTGGTGGTGGACGGGCCGCAGGCGCTGGCCAACCCGGGGGCCCGGGTGCGGGACGCGGAGCGAAAGCTGCGCGCCCCGGGCCGCACTCCGGACGTGCTGCCCCTGCCCGGTGCGCCCTTCGCGGGCTTCGTGCGCGGCGGCGTGCTGCTGTTCGCGGCGCTGAGGGCCCATGCTCGGGTGCCACTCCTGGACCTGGACGCGCAGGTGTTGTCACAGGCGCGCCTCTTCGAAGCCTTCCCCGGCGCCACCTGGCGCGCGCTGGCTGTGGAGAAGTTGGGGGCAAAGGCCACGCCCGAAGGACGCGCCCAAAGACAGGCCCTGCTGGAGGCCGCCGGCCTGCGCTTCATGGACGCGGGGACGTGCACGCACGACCAGCTGGACGCCGCGCTCTGTGCCTGGCTGGGCTGGCTCACGCGCACGAGGCCCCGGGACGTCACCGCGGTGGGCCTGCCCCTCACGCAGGACGTGGATGGAACCCTGCGCGAAGGGCGCGTCCTGGACTTGGATCGCGGCGTTCAAGCCGCGCCGCGCCAGCACTGATGGCCTGTGGACACTAATCAGTTCTTGCTGACTTTACTGTTTAAGTTGCTTTAATCCCTCTCAACTCCAACCGGAGAGGGACAACACATGCGTGGAACGTCGTGGAAGGCCGTGACGGTGGTGGTGGGGCTGGCGGGCGCGCCGGTGCTGGCGGAGGACGCCACCGCCCATCTGCCGTACGGCGTGCCGGTGCCGGAGGGGCAGGAGTTGAACGCGGCGCCGGAGCCCTTCGACGAGTCGGTGCACGGCCGGGCGATTCCCAACACCCAGCCGCAGGCGAACGAGGTGTTGAAGGGTGCGGCGGCGCGACTGCCGGAGCGCTCCAGCCGGCCCCGTCCGCGCGATCCCATCCCGGACATCTTCCCGGGCTCCGGTGACCGGGGCTTCTGGGTGAACCAGGGCCAGGGCATCTTCGCGGCCAACGACGCGCAGACGGACCTGGTCATTCCGGACAACGCGATCGGGACGACGATCTACGCGCCCACGCACATGCCGGCGGGCAACGCGTGCGTGGAGACGGTGACGGCGCACTGGCGCTATTCGGGCATGGCGACGACGGCGCACGCGCACGGCTTCTGGGACCACTGCGGCCTCGACGGTGCCACCGGCTGGCAGACCTTCGAGGGCATGGACGCGACGTGGAAGGGCAAGTACGTGCGCGTGCTGGACGGCGAGGAGCGCTACTTCACGGAGGTCTACAAGGACGGCAGCGGCTGCGCGCACGGGCTGCTCTACAACTTCACGCAAGGCCTGTGGGAGGAGAAGCTGACGCCCATCTGCGGCAACTCCGGCTTCGCCACCGGCTGGACGATGTGGGAGTCGCACTACCTGATGGACGTGGCGCAGCGGTGTCCCGCGTTCCCGCGCGTGCGCGCCTCCGGCATCCAGGTCTACACCGTGAGCGCGTGGCCCGCGCTCACCCCCAGCAACAGCAGCCAGCTGGGGCCCTACGGCCTGTGCTGGACCAACGGCACGTACAACTTCCAGGTGTCCGTGCCCAACAGCGACTGGACCGCGCTGACGCCGTGATGCGCGTCGTGAGGCCTCAGCGCCCGCGCACCGGGTCCTCGTGATGGTCGTGCCCTGGCCCGCCGAATGTTCCGGGCCAGGGCTCCTCCGCGGGCTTCAGGCCCGGAATCGGGAAGCGCCGGAAGCGCGCCTGGCTGTATGCGTACGGCGGATCGCACTCACCGCACGTCGTCGCCCCGTCCATCATCACCACGCTGTCCGGCCCCAGCTCCAGGAACTGCGCGGGCGTCGCCGCGTTCGACACGGGGCACTGGAACACCTCGCTGCCATCCTTCGCGCTCACCGCGAACAGCATCGGCCCCTTCGCATCCATGCCCGTGCCCAGCACCACCGTCTCCGGCGACTGGCCCGGCCAGGTCGTCCAGCTCGCCAGCCGGACCTCCGGCGCCACCGGCCCCGGCCACCCCTGGAACCCATACGTCCACGACGGCGTGAGCCCTGGCAACGCGTAGCCCTCCAGCCGCCACTCGCCCACGGTGTCGTCCTCGGACGGCGAGGGAATCACGTGCGCGGACGTGGCCACCGCGCGGCCCAGCCCCCGGGGGAAGGTCTGCGAACCCACCGGCTGCCCGTCCTGCGTGCGCAGCGCCTGCGTGGATCGTTCGTTGAGCAGGATCCCGTTCACGATGGCCAGCTCACCCGCGGCGAAGGCCTCCGTCTTGCGCCAGCGCGGCACCCCGTCCTGCGAGAACGCCATCAACAACGTGGGCGCCCCCGGATACAGCGGCGCCCCCACGTTCTGCGTCTGCCCGAACGCCACGTACAAATCCCCCACCGCGTCCGACGCCACGCCGTACGGGTGCGGGTGGTTGCACTCCGCGAGCAGCGGATCCTGCAACGCCTGCGCGGACACCATCCCGCCAAAGGCATCCAACACCACCAGGAAGTACTGCCGGCACAGCGTGTCGCGCGACGTGCCCGCCGGGTACGCCTCGAAGAGCGCCGCCAGCCGGTCCGGCTGCATCACGCCCAACCGCGCCATGAACAGCGTCGTCAGCCCCTGCGCGAAGTCCGGCCGCGCCGTCGCCAGGTCGAACGTCCACCGCGGCGAGCCCGTCACCCGGTCCAGCAGCGACACCTGCCCGGACAGCGGCAGGTCCATGCACAACAGCCGGTCGTTCCACAGCATGCACCGGCGCCCGGACACGCTCGCGCGCACCGGCACCGGGCCCGCCGCGTCCAGCAGCGCCGGCACGAAGAAGCCCACCAGCGTCACGTCCCCCGTGGGCCCCACCAGCAGGTCATGCAGCGCCTCGCCGTTGGAGGCCGCGTCGTAGGTCCAGTCCGGCACCACCGCCGTCGCGGCGGGGCGCTCGCACACGGCTCCCTTGCACTTGCCCGGTCCCTGGCAGGGGCTGGCCGGCGCGCAGGTGAAGTTGTCCGGCGGGTCGCGGCGCTGGCATGCCCCGTCCAGGCACACGTCCGCCGCGTCACAGCCGCGCTCCGGGCCGCAGAAGGTGCCGTCCGGCGCCTTCGCCAGCGTGCACCCCACCTTCGGGTCGCACGCGCCCACCTGGCACTTGCCGTCCCCCGGACACGGCGGCGCCGGCACCGACGTGCAGCCATCCAGCGGGTTGCACACGTCCGTGGTGCACGCGTTGCCGTCGTCGCAGACGCGCTCCGTCCCCTTGCACCGCCCCGCCGTGCACATGGCGCCCTGGATGCACGCGTTGCCCGGGTCGCATGCCGTGCCGTCCGGCTCCTGCGTCTCCACGCACGTCTCCGTCGTCACATCGAACGTCGCCGTGTGGCAGGCCACCGGCGTGAAGCAGTCCGGGACCGGGTTCGCTTCCCCGCGCAGCTCCACCCGCA
>NZ_RAWE01000344.1 GCF_003611695.1 Corallococcus carmarthensis
GTGTGGTCATGAGCCGCGTGGAGGGCCTCCCCGGCGTGGGAGGAGGCAGCGCGGGCAGCGGCGGCAACGGCGGCGCGTCCTCGGGCGTGCCGGGCGCCTTCGCGGTGTGCACCGCCACGGTGGGCTTCGGCGCGGTGGACGGCTTCGCGTCAGGGGCCGGCGTCGCGGTGGACCTCGACGCGACGGTCGTCCGCGCGGCCCCGGTGCCCGGCGCGGCGTCCTCGGGCAGGTATCGGACGGTGCCCACCTTCACGGGGACGGGGGCCGCGTCCTTCGCGGCGGGAGCGGTGCTCTCCGCGGGCGCCTTGGCGACGACCTGGAAGGGCATCAGGACCACGGCGCCGAGGGCGAACAGCGCACCCTTCAGCCACCGGCGGGGTTGGGTGGGGACGACGTCGACATGTTCCAGCATGCGGAGCCTCCTGTGCAGCGCGTGAAGGTGGGCCGACGCCCCGAGCGCCGCTGCGCTGCCCGGGGGCCGGGTGATGCCAAAGGCGATGAGCAATTCGCCGTAGTCCGCGGGCTCCGCGCCGGTGAGGCGCAGCGCCTCCGCGTCGCACGCCTCTTCCCGGGCGAGCGCGTACTCACGGGCCGCCTGGCGCGCGAGCGGGTGGAAGAAGAGGACCGTCTCCGCCAGCGCCGGCACCCAGCCCAGCCACAAGTCCCCGCGCCGCAGGTGCGCCACTTCATGCGCCAGCGCCATGCGCAGCGAGTCCTCCGGCAGGTCGCGCAGCGCCTTCGCGGGCAGCACGATGGCCGGCGACATGAGCCCCGCCGCCAGCGGGCTCACCACCTCATCGGACACGAGCAGCATGGGAGGACGGCGCAGGCCCGCCTCGTTCGCCAGGAACTCCGCCTCCTCCTCCAGCACCGGGTGACGCAGGGGCCGCGCGCGCTCCCGCATGCCCCGCACCTGACGCCACGCCTGCACATGGCCCCGCACCTTCCACGCCACACCCGCGCCCCACAGGACGAGCAGCGCCCACGCCACGCCCACCGTCCACGGATGCGAGCGGAGCGAAGCCACCACGCCCCGGACGAAGGCCGCGAACCGCGCCCCGTGCGACGGCTCGTCAGCGGCCACCTTCACGGAAGCCTGTGTCTGTCCTTGCGGCGACACGGGACCGGACACCTGGACGCGCGGGGTGGCATCCGGCGCGGCGAGGACCATGACCCTCACCCCCGATGTATTGGATTGAGCGTCTTCCACGCGGACCGTCTGGGATTGCGCGCCGGGGCTCTCCACGGGCAGCAGCGCCAGGGGCATGGGCTTCGGCCAGCCCAGCGTGAGCACGAACTTGAGCGCCACCAGCCACCACAGGCCGGCGCGCAGGGACGCGGGCAGACGCGGCACCGCCCGGGCCAGCAACCAGACCGCCAGCGCGCACAGCGCCCCCTGCCACGAGGCGCGCCACACGGACTCCGACCACGAAGACCACCACGGCGAGGTCATGAGAGGCGTCACGGGACTTACTCCTTCCGCTTCTGGCGCAGGCGCGCCACGACGTCCTGGAGCTGCTTCAGCTCTTCGTCGGACACGTCCTCCGTCTCCGACAGGTAGGTCACGAACGGGGACAGCGATCCGCTGAGCGTGCGCTGCACGAAGTTCCCTACGACGTCGCGCAGCAGCTCTTGCGTCGCCACCGGCGAGGCGTACTGGAACACCCCGTCCACCTTGCTCCGGGTCAGGTGCCCCTTCAGACGCAGCCGCTCCATCACCGTCAGGATGGTGGAGCGCGCCAGCCCCTGCGCCTCACCGAAGCGCTCGGCCACCTCACCCACCGTCGCTGGACCGTGCTCGGCCACGTACCGCAGCACCGCCAGCTCCTGCTCTCCCACCGGCTTCTTCATGCGCCCTGCCCTTCGTGACGACAGCTGTAGTCAGAAAGGAAGGTACGCCTGACTACAGCCGTAGTCAAGCCGGTGTCGTGCGAGGAATTGGCGGCGGCCCTTGAGTCACGCGCCCGTCACGTGAGCGCCTGCTCCCCTGGCTGCTCAGGAGCGTGCCAGTTGGGAGGAGCCCGTGTGTGTCCTTGTCTCTGTCCGAAGGGCAACCCAATTTCTGGCAGCCGACTTGAAACCCGACACACACGGAGATTTCCCATGAAGCTTCCTCTGTTCGCGGCGATCGCCGCCCTGTCGCTGTACGGTTGCGCCAGCCACAACGCCAACACGAGCGAGGCCTCTTCACCGGCAGCCGGTGCGATGGGCGGCTCGGGCAGCGCGGGCAGCACCGAGGACACCAGCGGGAGCATCGACTCCTCGTCCTCGGACACCTCCTCCCAGGAGCTGCCCGGTGAGACCGGCAACGTGAGCGACCTGGAGAAGCGCGACCGCATGGACGCGCCCACCGTCTACGAGGGCGAGGCCACCGGCGGCTCCGGCGCTCCCGACGAGGCCGTGAAGACCAAGGACGGAGAGAAGTGGGACGTGCAGCAGAACACGCCCACCGAGCTGGGCGACACCCAGTCCCCCTCCGGCGCGGTGAACCAGAACCGCGACCCCAATGAGAAGGGCAACCTGGGCACGGAGGGCAACCTGGGTGGCACCGGCGGCTCCGGCGCCACGACCACCGAGGGCAAGAGCGACGTGAGCGACGAGACCGGGTCCGGCGCGCTCAACAGCGACGTGGACGCCCCCAGCACGGACACCTCCAAGGTGGAGACGGACGCCACGCCGGATCCCACCCACTAGCTAGCAGTCATCGCGCCCCACGCGAGGGCGGATACCCGGGAAAGCCCGCGCGAGGGCCGTCCCGGGTATTCGTCTGTCCACTCCGGGCCGCGCCAACTAGAGTGAGCACCAATGACTGGCGCTCCCTTCGTGGCCCTCCTCGCCCTGCTTCACTCCCAGTCCTCCACCCTCGAGGAGGTCCCCAATGATCCGCAGCAGGAGACGTACTCCGCGCCGGAGTCCTCGGGGAGTTCGAGCGGATCTTCAGAGGGCATCGGCTTCCGGGCGCTCCTGGAGGTGGGGCCGCTGAGCTTCCCGTCCGGGACGCCGGGCGGTGAGCAGGACCTGTTCGGGTACGCGTACCCGTCGCTGGGCGTGGATGGCGGCGAGGACTTCGCCTTCATGCTGGGCGCGCCGCTGCGCTTCCGGCTGCTGGACAACGAACCGAAGCAGAAGGACCAGGACTACGGCGCGTGGCTGAGGCGCGAAGACTGGGACGAGCGCAGCGACTACGGCCAGGTGGTGCGCCTGTTGCGCATTGGCGACGAGTCCGGCCGCTTCGGCCTGCGCGTGCAGCCGTTCCTGGAGGAGTCGCTGGGGCGCGGCTACCTGGTGAACCGCTACGACAACCAGCTCAACCCGAACTACCACCCGGCGGGCGGCACGCTGTCGTTCACCGCGGGGCCCGCGCGCGTGCAGCTGCTGGCCAGCGACGTGCTCGCCGCGCGGCTGTTCTCCGGCGAGCTGCTCCTGGACATCGGCCGCATCGTCAGCGACAGCGAGGGGAACTTCGATCGCTACCTGGTGCGCGCCTCGGCGGCGCACGACGTGGGCGAGGCCGGCGGGGTGACGCCAGCGGCCACGGTCGCGTCGGTGGGCGGCGAGTTCGCCATGTACAAGGGCGAGCGGCTGCGCTCGTGGGCCCTGCTCGCCGGCGGCGCGCGGCTCAACGATGGCGCGCAGGACATCGGCGGCCTGCTGGGCGTCGCGTTCGAGGGCAACTTCAAGGGCACGCAGCTCAGCGTCACCGTGCAGGGGCGCCGGCAGGGCGGCGGCTTCCGCTTCGGCTACTTCGGCGCGGGCTATGAGCTGGCGCGCTTCTCCGCGGTGGGCCTCTCCGAGGAGCCGCAGGCGGACCAGCGCGTGCCCAAGGACTTCTCCGGCTACCTGGAGCTGTCCGTGGCGCGAGGCGACGGGCCGGACTCCACGGAGGTGGTGGCCAGCGGCGCCGTGGAGTACTCCGCCTTCGGCCGCGCGGACGGCGACCTGTCCCTGAGCTTCAGCAGCCCGGGCGGCGAGTCGCGCGGCATCGCGCGCGTGGTGGTGATGGGGCTGGGTGACAAGCCCCGTTACTCGTTGGCGGCGGAGTTCCGTCAGCGCGTGCTGCCCGCGATGTACGTCTGGGGCGCCGGTTCCACGGTGCACTTCCCGCAGCCGGATGGCTCGCTGGTGCCCGGCGTGAGCGTGGGTGCAGGCGTGGGCGTGGACTTCGCGCGCCGCTAGCCAGGCCCCGCCGGCCCGCCCTCTTCCTGCGAGGGAACGCAGGGCAGGATGGCGCTGTGCCGGGCCGTGTCGCAGGGCTTGCCGACCAGCCACCGCGACAGCAGGCGCACGCCCGAAGCGAAGAGGCCGTCGTCGCCCTTGTGCAGCGCCTCGAAGAGGGACTCGTCCAGCACCGACTCCTCGGGGTCGATGAGGAACTCCTCCGGCTCCAGCGGCTTGAAGAGGGGGTTCTGGTCGAACACCGTCTCCAGCGGGTGCGGACGCAGCCGGTGCTGCCCGTCGTGGGCCAGCCGGTCCAGCGTCTCCACCATGCGCTTCGCTTCCACCAACGGGCGCAGCGCGGACACGCCCGCCAGACCCGCGTGCTCCGCCATCAGCGACACGCGCACGCGGCGGATGGCGCGCGACACGGCGTCTCCGGGCGTTTCCGTTTCCCAGCTCAGGTTGAGCTCTGAATCCAGTCCCAGGCTGCGGTTCGTCGTGTTCGCGGAGCCAATCGTCATGAACGTGTCGTCCACGACGAGGACCTTCGAGTGGATGTACGTGAAGACGTCCGAGCCGTCCTCGTCCTTCGCCGCCGAGCCGTACACCGCGAAGCCGTGGCCTGTTTCAGCGGCCACCTCGCGCAGCGCACGAAGCAGGCGCACCTGGGCCACGCCCATGGCGATCTGCTCGCGCAGCGCTTCCGGCTGACGGGGCAGCACCAGCATCACCTGGAGCCGGGGCCGTCCGGCCGCGCGCATGCGTTTGACGAGCGCGTCGTAGATGGCCCGCGAGGAGAAGTACTGGTTCTCGATGTAGATGAAGTGTTCGGCCGCTTCGATGGCGTCCACGTACAGCGCGCGGATCTCCTGCACCTCCGCTTGCGGAGGCAGGAGGGTCTTGCCGAAGG
This sequence comes from Corallococcus carmarthensis, assembly GCF_003611695.1. Classification (GTDB taxonomy): domain Bacteria; phylum Myxococcota; class Myxococcia; order Myxococcales; family Myxococcaceae; genus Corallococcus; species Corallococcus carmarthensis. The sequence goes on from NZ_RAWE01000344.1 coordinate 5,069, forward strand.
TGCGGCTGATGGCCACCGGGCCCGGAGGCGCGGGCATCGTCGCTTCGAAAGTCAGGTCGTCGCGGTTCACGGGCTCCAGGTGGAGCTCGCCTCCGCCCGAGTGCGCCCAGCGCGCCTCGAACAGCTCCGCGAGCGGCTTCACCGCGGGGCCTGTCAGCACTGTCTGCACGTCGTGGTAGGGCCCGTGCGGGTCGCGGCCGGAATCACAGCGCAGCTTCGAGCGCGCGGGATGGTCCCGGTCGTCCCAGCGACAGTCACACACGTCCATGCCGCCGGTGAAGGCCATCACGCCGTCGATGACGACGAGCTTCTGGTGATGGGCTCCGTAGAGCGGACTGGAGGAATCGAAGCGGAAGCGCAGCCGCTCGTTCGTGGTCCAGTTGAACAGCATGTTCTGCATCCACTCGCGCTCCATGGCGAGCAGCATGCTGAAGTCCCAGGCGAGGATGTAGACGTGCAGCTCCGGGTTCTCCCGGCACATCTGATCCAACAGCGGCAGCAGCCGGACCTCGCCTCCGTTCGCCTCTTCCAGGTCCTCACCGCGCAGCAACGTCACGTCGCTGTCGAACTGCCAACCGGTGATGACGATGGAGCGGCGGGCCTTCCGGATGGCCCGATACAGCTCTCGGTAGTAATCCCGGGCGTCCACCAGCACGCCCGCGTCATGCGTTTCCGTTCGCGTCCAGCAGTTGCGTCCGGGGATGAGAATGGATTTCACGTCGTTCACCTGGCCCTGGAGTGGATCCCTGATGTCGTCCGCGCCCGGCCGGCGGAAGCATCACCCCACGAAGACAATGTGCTTTCCGGTCGCCAACGTCATGTCGGTCGAAGAGACAACCCTGGCCACCTTGCGAGCCTCGCCTCCCACGGTGTCGAAGGCCGCGGCGATCAGGTCACCGAGCGTCACCTGCACGCGCTTCGCCTGCTTGCCAGCGTTGGACACGGCCTTGACCGTCTTCGCCTTCATCTGACGGGCCTTGCGCTGGATGGTCTGCTTCTGGGTCTTGGTCGCCATGGTCTTCGTTCTCCGAGGATGAAGTGTCTGCCCGTCTGCGTGATCTGCCGTACCGCCCCGTACCGCCCGTCCTGCCGTGCTGCCCCTACCCCGTCCCGCCCGTACCGCCCCGACCCGCCCTGCCCCGTAC
>NZ_RAWE01000345.1 GCF_003611695.1 Corallococcus carmarthensis
GGAGGTGGGGCCGCGGCCGCGGGGCCTGAGAGCAGCGCGCACAGCAGCCACCAGCCGGGGAGGGTCCGCATGGAGGGCATGCTAATTGACCCCGTCCAGGGCCGCTCGCTACAAGCCTCCGGGTGCGCCACTCGCGAACGTTGACCCTCTCCGCCGCCGCGCTGAGCCTCCTGGCCTGCGCCAAGCAGGTTCCTCCGACCACCGCCGCCGCGCCGCCCGAACCGCGCTCGGTCCAGCTGCTGACCGCCACGCCGGAGCGCGAGACGGCGCGCCTGGAGAAGCGGCGCGAGGACGTGGAGGTGGACACGCGCGAGGGCGAGCGCACGCCGCGCGTCGTCGCCACCGCGGAGACGCAGCCGATGCGGCTGGACGGCGCCCAGGCCCGCCTCTGCGGGGACGCCGCCTGCACGCAGGGCTTCGCCGTGGACAACTTCCTGCTGCTGGAGGTGCTGGACGCGAAGGGGAAGGTGTCGCGCCGCGCCGCCGTGGGCTTCACGGACAGCGTCTTCATTGGCAACGAGCAGGTGGACAACCTGGGCCGGCGCGCCTTCAGCTTCGAGCCCAACGAGGTGGACATCACCTCCCTGCTACCGGAGTCCGAGCCCTTCCGCGTCCGCGCGACCGCGCTGGACTACTGGGGCGTGGGCCGCGTGACGAACATCTTCCTGCGGCTGGAGCCCGGCGCGGGCCGCGCCGACGACGACCTCCGCGGCCACTGACAGGCTCGGAAGTTGGGGCGGACGCGGACGTCCGCCCCCGTGACTCAGAAGCGCACGCCGTTCGCGGGCAGCGCCGGGCGCAGACCGGAGAATCCGATGGAGCCGTCGCAATCCCCGCCGCACACCTGCCCGGGGGTGAGCTCCGAGGGGCTCCGGGTCACCGCGTAGGCTCCGGCGCCCGCCGCGGCGGCCACCACGCCCACGCCCACCCAGACGTACCACTTCTGGTACCAGGCCTGGCTGGTGCTCTCCTTCACCTCCGGCGGCTGCTCGGTGCCCAGCGCCAGGCCCGGCTGGTCCACCGGCTCCAGCGGCTTCGAGGGCTCCAGCACCGGCGTGCGAGGCGCGTCATCCGCCGCCGCCACCGAGGCCGTGGTGTCGGAGGAAGGACGCAGGCGCCCTTCCACGACGTAGAGCTGCCCGGCGCGCACGTTGATGTTCTTCACGTCCTTGAGCCCCGGCCCGCGGAACTCGATTTCGTGCGGCCCCTGGGACAGGGGGTGGTTCTCGATGGGGGCGGCGCCCACGCGCGTCCCGTCCACGAACACCGTGACGCGGGGCACGTCCGCGCGCAGGGTGGCGAAGCCCGTCGCCGCGTCCAGCGACACCGTCAGCTCCGTCGTCAGGCCCGGCGTCAGCGTCACCTGCTGGGTGAAGTCCGAGTAGTTCTGACGGCGGGCGACGACCGTGTGCTCACCCGGCGCCAGCTCCAGCGGCGTCTGCGGGTTCACCTCCTGGCCGTCCACCGTCACCTTCGCGCCGCGCGCGTTGCTGCCCAGCTTGAGGGCGAGCGTGGCCTTCGCCGGGGCCTCGTCGACGGTGGCCGCCGTCGCGGTGCCCTTGCCCGTCTTGCCCTTGCGCTTGCCCAGTTGCTCCTTCTTGGGCGGCGTCTTGCGCTTCGCCGTCGTCTTCGGCGGCTTCGCGGGCTTGGTCTTGCCCGCGGGCTTCGTGGGCTTCGTCGTGGGACCGAGGAGATCATCAATGTCCTGGGCGAACGACGCGGAGGGCAGCGCCAGGGCGGCGACGAGCGACAGGACGGCGAAGCGGCGAAGACTCATGTCAGGCCGAAGGTTAGAGAGTCATCCCAGGGGAAGCAAACACCGTCCCACCGGGCCGTCCGTTGGGAGAATATCCGCGCCCCATGCACCGCGCCCTCATCACCCTCCCCCTCGGCCTCTGTGTCCTCTCGCTCACGGCCTGTCCGGGCAAGGCCCCTCCCCGGGTGGAGACCGCCACGGCCTCCGCGCCGCCTCCCATCCACGTGCCGCCCGGCTGTGAGAAGGACCTGTCCGGCGACTACCACCACGCGCAGAACCCGGCCTTCCGCTACCTGGGCCAGGACGACGGCCGCACCCTGTCGCTCGCGGTGGTGCGCGCGTGGGCGGACGGCGGCGTGGAGTCCCCGGACGCGGGCTCCGTGGGCATCGTCCTCCACCGGACACCGGAGGGCTTCGTGGGCGAGACGCGCGCCACCGGCTTCAGCGCCTCCGGCACGCCCTGCCCGGTCGCCTTCCCCACGGAGGCGGTGGCCTGCACCGACGCCGGCCTCACGCTGAGGGCCGCGTCCAGCACCTCCATCGACGAGGGCTGCCGCCCTGCTACCTCCGGCCCCGCCCCGGTGCGCCAGGAACAGGTGCTGCTGCGCGGCCAGCCGGACGGGGGCCTGTAGCCCCGCTACCGGAAAAAGCACCGCGCCGCCCTCCCCGCCCTGGAAGTCCGGGGGGAAGCGGCGGCGCGAGGTGCACGGCGGAAGCGGTGTGAACGGATCAGGCCGCCTGACGCGGCTGCTCCTCGGAGGGCGTCACGGTGGGGGCGGCGTCCGGCACCTTCGCCCGGCCCGCCAGGCCCTGCAGCAGGCTGGACACGCCCACGTAGGCGAAGCCCGCCAGGAACAGGATGATGAAGGGCACCGACGTGTAGATGCGCGAGTCGATGGCGAACCACAGCGCCCCGGTGAAGTAGGCGGCGAAGAGCAGCTCCACCACCGGCATCAGCGTCTTGCTGCCCCGGTAGCTCTTCTTCACGGCCTTGACGCTCTTGCCTTCCGCGCCCGTCTTCGGCGTGCGCGCGAAGCCCGACTGCTGGTTGAGCAGCGCCTCGCCCACGGCCTTCGCGTTGTTGATGGCCAGGCCGATGCCCAGGCTCATCAGGAAGGGCAGGTACTTGAAGCGCTCCCAGCCCTTCACGCCGCGCTCGCGCTGGGCGGCCACGTAGAAGACGCAGACACTGGCCGTCGCGGTGATGAAGAACGGCAGGTCCAGGAACAGCGTGCCGTACAGGCCGTGCTGGAAGCGCACCACCATGCTGATGGGCATCAGCACGGACAGGAGCACCATCAACAGGTAGGCCATGTTGTTGGTGAGGTGGAAGAAGGCCTCGCGCTTCACCAGGAGCGGCAGGTCGCTCTTGAGGATGGTGGGCAAGAGCTTCTTCGCCGTCTGGATGGAGCCCTTGGCCCAGCGGTGCTGCTGGCTCTTGAAGGCGTTCATGTCCACCGGCACTTCCGCCGGGGAGATGACCTCCGGCAGGAAGATGAACTGCCAGCCCTTCAGCTGGGCGCGGTAGGACAGGTCCAGGTCTTCCGTGAGCGTGTCGTGCTGCCAGCCGCCCGCGTCGGCGATGGTGTCGCGGCGCCAGATGCCCGCGGTGCCGTTGAAGTTGAAGAAGCAGCCGGCGCGGTTGCGCGCGGTGTGCTCGATGATGAAGTGGCCGTCCAGGAAGATGCTCTGCGCCTGCGTGAGGATGGAGAACTCACGGTTCAGGTGGCCCCAGCGCACCTGCACCATGCCCACCTTCGCGTCCGCGAAGAAGGGCACCGTGCGCATCAGGAAGTCGGGGCTGGGGACGAAGTCCGCGTCGAACACCGCCACGTACTCACCCGTGGCCAGCTTGAGGCCGTTCTCCAGCGCGCCCGCCTTGAAGCCCTGGCGGTTGACGCGGTGGATGTAGACGATGTCGTGGCCCTTCTGACGGTGGCGCTCCACGCACGCGCGGGCGATGCCGCACGTCTCGTCCGTGGAGTCGTCCAGCACCTGGATCTCCAGCAGCTCGCGCGGGTAGTCGATGCGGCACACCGACTCCACCAGGCGCTCCACCACGTACATCTCGTTGAAGATGGGCAGCTGGATGGTGACCCTGGGCAGCGCCTTCAGCGTGCCGTTGGGCGTCGGCAGCTTGAACTTGTGGCGGTAATACAAAAACGCCATGCGATAGCGGTGGGAGCCGTAGACTCCCAGCACGCTCAGCAGGCTGAAGTAGACTGCCAGGAAGATGATCTCGACGGTGGTCATCGGTGACGCTCAGCCCCTCCCGCTGGCCCTGCGCCAGCGGTCCTACCAGACGTGGCGGCATGCCGACCGACCGCTCACGCTGACCGCCGCCTGTGGGTCTGCTGAGCCCCGCCCCGTATGTGCCCGTAAAGACAGGGCTTTGACCTTCCGGCTACTGATCGCCGGCGGACAATAGGGAGCCACCCGGGTCGTGTCAAACTATTCCCCGGATTCGAGAGGCTTTGAAAGGCGGCTTTGACGCAGGATGTTACCCCCTTCTTCCCTGCGTCCGGGGGCTGATGGGACGACGTCCCGGGTGCTCCGCGCGGCGGAGGACCTAGCGGGCGGCGCGCAGGGGCACGGGAGCGGAGGGCGCGACGACAGGGGCGGCTTCGGCGACGTGGGACTCGTCGCGGGTGGCGCGGTCGAGCACGCCCTGCACCAGCGCGGGGAAGTCCAGGCCCGCGCGGGCGGCGATCTTCGGCAGGAGGCTGGTGGGCGTGAAGCCCGGCAGGGTGTTCACCTCCAGGACGACGTCGTTCTCCGTGTCGGAGCAGAGCAGGTCCACGCGGCCGTAGCCCCGGCAGCCCAGGGCGCGGTAGGCGGCGAGCGCCAGCGTCTCCACGTTGACGCGGCGGGTGTCGGACAGGCGGGGCGGGAGGAAGTACTGGGCGCCGCCCTTGTACTTGGCGTCGTAGTCGAAGCCCTCGCGCGGGAAGGACACCTCGCAGCTGCCCAGCACGCTGTCGCCGAGGATGCCCACCGTCACCTCCTGCCCCTGGACGAAGCGCTCCACCAGGGCCTCGCCGCCGAAGCGGCACGCCTGGGCCACCGCGGGCACCAGCGCCCCGGCGTCGTGCACCACGGACAGGCCCACGGACGAGCCGCCCTTCGCGGGCTTCACCACGCAGGGGAAGCCGCTGTCGCCGTGCAGCTCCAGCGCGCGCTCCGCGTCCTCGCGGGCCACCCGGTAGCCCCGGGGCGTGGCCAGGTTGTGCAGTTGGAAGAGCTTCTTCGCCATGGGCTTGTCCATGGCCAGCGCGGAGGCCAGCACGCCGGAGCCGGTGTACGGAATCTCCAGCAGCTCCAGCAGGCCCTGCACGCGGCCGTCCTCGCCCATGCGGCCGTGCAGCGCGAGGAAGGCCACCTCGATGTCCGCCGCGCGCAGCGCCCGGTCCAGGCCCGGGCCCGCGAAGACGCGGGTGACGGTGTGCCCCAGGGTCTCCAGGGCCGCCACCACGGCCTCCCCCGTCTTGAGCGAAATCTCCCGCTCCTCGCCCCACCCGCCCATCAGCACTCCCACGCGCTTGCCCATGTCGATGATGCCTCCTTGGGCCCGCCTCAGAGCACGGATGATGCCACGCACCGGCGGTTCCTCCCGGCGCGGACGTCGCGTTCAAGTGGCTGGAATGACAGGGGTTTCCCGGTGACGTCCGCGGGCAGGCAGCCGTGTCCGGGGGGACACGGCGCGGCCCTGCGGCCACGTGCGGGAGTGTTTACAGGGCCCCAGGCAGCGGGCCCCCGAAGACGGAAGTGCCGGGCCCGGCCCCGGTGCACAGACCGGTGACGCGAGCCCGGCGCGGGACTTCAGCCCCCGTCGCGGACGCCGCCGTCGGTCAGCGGACCGCCATCCGAGGTGCCGGCATCCGTGCCGGTCCCCCCGTCGGAGGTGCCGCCGTCCGTGGTGGGGCCAGCGTCGCCCCCGTCGGACGTGCCCGCATCGGTGGGCGTGCCGTCCTCGGCGGTGCAGACCTCGTTGCGGCAGACGTAGCCCTCCAGGCACTGGCCCCGGTCACAGGGCTGCCCTTCGGGGTCGAAGTCGACGAGCAGGCTGCAGGCGGACAGTCCCAGGACCAGGGCCGAGGGAACGATGAGCGATGAAAGGCGGCGCATGGCTAGTAGTTCCGGAGATCGTCTTCGTCGAGCTTGGGACGCTTCTTCTCTTCCTCGCGCTTGCGCCTGGCGTCTTCCTCCGCCTTGCGCTTCGCCTCCTCGTCCGCCTTGCGCTTCGCCTCTTCCTCCTGCTTGCGCTTCGCCTCCTCGTCCTTCTTGCGCTGCTCCTCCTCGCGCTTGAGGCGGGCCGCCTCCTCACGCTGGCGCTTCGCCTCGGCCTCGCGCTCCTTGCGCGTCAGCTTCTTCGCGGGCGGCGCGGGCGGAGGCCTGTCTCTTATACACCTCTCC
>NZ_RAWE01000346.1 GCF_003611695.1 Corallococcus carmarthensis
ATTCCTTCCACCATCGAGTCGAGGTACTCGCGCAACTCCTCATCGAGTCGCTTCAGCGTCCGCCGGTCCATCACGACCGTAGATCATGATCGACCGGCAGCTTCAACAACCGACTAAGTGGTACTAGAGCGCGGAAGCGGGCATCGCGATGAAGGCCCCCAGCGCGACGAGGAGGACGAGGGCGGCGACGGCGAGCTTGATGGCCATGGGAGACGGCTCCTGTTCCGGAAGTGGGGCCTCCCGGAGCATCCCAGGAGGCTTCACTTCCACGTCGAAAGAGGGGCCGCGAAATCGACACGGCATTTCTTCCAGCGCGCCCGGCGGGCCACCCATCGTGCCGAGCTTTAGAACGCGGTGACCCAGCGGGTGTTGGTGTCGCTCTGGAAGCGGTGCAGGGGGCTGCCCGCCTGGCTGATGATGATGACGTTGGAGCCGTCCGCCATGCGGGCCGTCACCGTGATGGCGTTCATGTTCCAGTTGTCGCCCGTGGAGAAGATGTCCGGCTGGCCGGAGGTGAACTGGATGGCGAAGTCCAGCAGCAGTCCCTGGTAGATGCCGGCCGGCGTCGCGAAGGTGACCGTCTTCGTGGAGTAATTGGGCCACGACACGCCGTTGTTCAGGTTGAAGCTGGTGACGAGCTGGTTGCCCGACGTGTTCGTATAGTGGAGCGAAGCCACCGCGTTGCTCGCGGTGCGCAGGTCGTCCCCGCCCGTGACGATGGTCACCGTGAGCTGGGTGATGCGGTGGGCATCGTCGATGGCGAACGCCTCACCGGGCGACAGGGTGACGACGGCCAGGGCGAGGGCGGCGACGAGGGTGGCGAAGGCGCGGCGGGAGACAGCGCCCAGGGAGCGGATTCCAGTCATGACAGGCTTCTCTTTCGTGAGGTTCGGGCAGGGGGACAGACACGTCACCCGCCGCCTCCCGGAGGCGCGGGCTTCAAACACCCTGCCGCGAAGCCCCCGACGCGAACACTGCCAATCTTCTTGCACTGCCCCGGGTCCAGCGCTCGCGCGATACCGCGCGCATGGCCCGACACCGCTTCCTGCTGCTGCTCATCGGATGGCTCGGGGGATGGCTGGGGAGCCCCTCCGCGCAGGCCGCGCTGCCCCCGGGCTTTGGCGAACATCCCGAGGACCTACGCGTGAAGCTGGTGACGTTCGGCCCGGGACCGGACGCGCACCAACTCTTCGGACACAGCGCGCTGTGGGTCGAGGACACGCGCCTGCGCACCGACGTCCTCTACAGCTACGGGATGACGACGCATGAGGGACAGGGCAGCCCGCTCCACTTCCTCGTGCGGCATCAGCCCTTCTGGGCCGCGCGCCTCCCGGTGGCGCACACGTTCGCCACCTACCAGCGCGAGGACCGCTCCATCACCGCGCAGGAGCTGCGCCTCCCCCTGCGAGCACGGCAGCGATTGCTGGCCCGGCTCGAACGGGACGTGAGCCCCGAGCACCGCCTCTACGCGTATCACCCCACCGACAACAACTGCGCGACGCGCGTGCGGGACGCCCTGGACGACGCCTTGGAAGGTTCGCTCCGCGCGGACGCCTCGCTGCCCGCGCGCTTCACCTGGCGCGAGCACCTGCGGCGCCACACCCGGCACAGCCCCGTCTTGAGCCTGTTGCTCCTGACATGGGTGAACGACGTCATGGACGCGCCCCGGACGCGCTGGGAGGAGGCCTTCGTCCCCCGGGAGCTGGCGCGGCTGCTCGACACCTCGTCCGCGCCGCGAGGACGGGTGGACGTATACGTGTCCCGCGCGCGGCCTGTCTCCGACCAGGAGGCCGGCACCTCCGCGCTCCCGCACCTGTTCCTCGTGGGGGCGGTCGTCGGGGGCGGGGCGGTGGTGCTGTCCATCCTGCGGGAGCGCGGCGCGACGCCCGGGGCCCGCATCGCCTTCGGGCTGTACCACGCGCTGTTCGGGCTGCTGTCCGGCGCGGTGGGCTTCGTGGGACTGCTGCTGACGCGCTACTCCGAACACTCCGCACTGCGCGGCAGCGAGGGCCTGCTGCTGTTCAATCCATTCGCCCTCGCGCTCGTCCCCTTGGGCATCGGCCTGGCTTTCGGAAGCGCTCGCGCGGAGCGGTGGACGCGCACCTGCGTCGGGGTGCTCATGGGCTGCGCGCTGCTCGCGGGGGTGCTCCAGTTGCTTCCCGCCTTCGGTCAGGACCTCCGTGAGCCGCTGGCGCTGATGCTCGTCGCCCACCTGGGCCTCGGGATGGCGTGGGGAGGCACGTCCAACGCCGTCCCTCGAATGGAGGCGCGGCCCCAGCGCGCCTGAAGCTCAGGCCCCGGACGGCAGCAACACATCCACCCTCGCGCCGCCTCCGGGCGGGCTGGAGGCGAGGAGGGAGCCGCCGCTCGCCTCGACCAGCCCTCCCACCAGGAGCATCCCCAGTCCCGAGCCATCCCGCTTGGTGGTGCCACCCCAGGGGCGCGTGCCCTCCAGCAGGCCCGCGCGGAAGCCGGGCCCGTCGTCACTGACGCAAAGGCGGATGAGCAGCGGATTGCCATCCGGCTCCACGCTCACCCGGACCGTGCGGGCCCCGCGCTGTCCATCGCCTTCGCAGGCATTCACGAGCAGGTTGGTCACCACGTGGGACAGCCCGCGCTCCCCACCGACGATGCGGGCGCGCGGCGCCTGGACCCCTGACGTATCGGGCGCATCCGTCCCCACGACGATGTGGACGTGGGAGAAGCGCGACCGGACGACGTCCGCCGCGTGGTGCAGCGTGGCGCCCACGTCCACCAGCTCGGCTTCATCGATCATCGCCAGTTCGCCCAGCGTGCGGGACTTCACGCTGGACACGAAGTCCCCCAGTTCGCGCAGGTCCTGCACGAGCGCCTGGGCGTAGCGCGAACACGCGTCACTGCCGGGGTCGCGGACGAGGAGGTCCGCGCGCAGCCGCGCCGAGGACAACAGCGTCCTCACGTCATGGTGCTCGCGGAGCATCAGGTCCAGGTGCCGACGGGTCCTTTCGACGCGAGCACTCTCGCACCCCGCCTTGAGCACCATCCGCCGCGCGACGTCGCAGGCCAGGGAGGCCACCGCCCCCACGCTGCCGATGAAGATGAGGAGCAGCGCCACCTCCGACATGCCGTAGGTGACGAAGCGGGCGTTCCACTGGAAGTCCAGCGCGACGAGTCCGCCCATCAGCAGCAGGTTGGCGGCCGTGCCCGCCCAGGCGGCGCGGGGCGACAGCCGCAGCGCGGTGATGAACACGACCGCGACGGCGGCGGACGGATCGGGCATGCGCAGGAGCCCCGTGTAGTGGGGGCCGTGCCACACCAGCGTGGACAGCAACGAGGCATGGGCGAACACCGCGTCCAGCACGGAGGATGCGACCAACAGGCCCGTCCCGAACAGGCGCCGCCGGGCCGCCCACCTCGCGACCGCCGAGGCCCCGATGGCGAAGCCCAGCACGGGCAATTCCACCAGCGCCGCCGGCACACCGCCCTCCGCGTGGAGGCCGCCCAGCAGCAGGAACCGCGTCAGCACGAGCCCGCAGAACACCATGCGCACCGCGCTCACCAACGCCTCGCCGTCGTTGGAGGCGTCCGACAGCACACGCTGGGCAATCTGTTCCGGCATGGCCGGCGGAGGGTGTTCAGACATAGGTGCTAGGCTTCAAGGGTGGGACGGGTGCGACATCTCTTGCTGGTGGAGGACTCGGAGCGGTTGGCTTCGGTGCTGGAGGACGCGCTGCGCTCCCACGCCGAGCACATCACCCACGTGACGACGCTCGCCGCGGCGCGGCGGGTGTTGAAGGAGCACCCTCCGGACGCCGTGCTGCTGGACGTCAGCCTTCCGGACGGCACCAGCGACACGCTGCTGGAGGACCTGCAGGCGGTGGAGCCCCTGCCGCATGTCATCGCCATCAGCGGCAACGCCACCGCCGAGCAGGCCTTCCGGCTGGCCTCGGGGGGCGTGCGGGCCTTCCTCCCCAAGCCCCTGGACCTGGCGCGGCTGGAGGAGGTGTGGACGCGGACGCTGTCGCGGCCCCCCGACCTGGTGCACGCGCTGCGGGCGAGCGCCGGACAGGTGCCACTGCACCAGTTGGAGGGCGTCGTCCGGGACACGCTGGTGGACGAGGCCCTGGCGAAGTCCGAGGGCAGCGTGCGCGGCGCGGCGAAGCTGCTGCGCATCTCGCGGCAGTTGCTCCAGCACATCCTCAACGCCCGGAAGTGACGTCACGAGGCCCGGCACCGGCCTGTCTCCCTTCCGCATGAACCGGACGCGCCGCGCGCCCGTTCCCGGCGAGCCAGGAGCCACGTGACCCTTCATGTGCCGTACCAGCGGGCCCGGGGCGACGCGCGGGCGGTCTCTCGCTCGGGCAGCGCGGGCACGCGCCGCGGTCGTGGACTGGCAGGCTACAGAAGCGCGTTGCCGGGTGGACCGGGAGGCAACAGGGGCGGCCTGTTTCGAGGCGGGGCGCAGGGGCGAAAGCCGCGCCTTCTCCAGCTTCGCGACGACGCCCACGCTGCGCCCCGAGAGGTTCGCGACGACGTACTGCACGGAGCTGTCCAGCACCTGCGCGCTCTCCGGCAGGGTGAGGCCGTACTCCTGCTCCAGCCACTGCGTGAAGCCCTGCGTCGCGGAGCGCAGCGCGTCGTCCAGCGAGCCGCCCTGCCCCACCGCCATCAGGTGCGTGGGGGACTCCACGCGAGGCGCCATGCCACCGGAGTCGAGCGTCGTCGTGAGCACGGTGTCCCCGGCCACACCGTGAGGACCGGCATGCGGTGGGCGGAGAACTCGTTGGACCACGTGGTCGGCTTGAAGTCGTGCACGCGCGGCGGACCGGCGGGACGCGCGGGGAGAAGCCGGGCGGTGAAGGCATGCATCACGCGCGTCTTCGGGTTGTTGCTGTCCGTGGAGTCCGCAGTGCCGCGCAGCCCTTCCTCGCTCACCTTGCCGCTGAAGACATCCGTCTGCTTGCGCGAGTCCGTGACGACGAAGCGGACGTCGTTGCCCACGCGCTCCACTTCCAGCGCGTCCCCGTCCAACGCATCGGGCGAATAGAAGACTTGGTGAGGGTGAGGCGGGTGCAGAGATGCCGAGGCGGGACGCTGACGGGTGCCGCCGAGCTGTGAGCCAGGCCGGCGCAGAAGCCGTGCAGCCCTCATTGGACACACGCCTGCGCAGGCCGCACTCCCCGCTGGGGCGCGGCAGGGGGCTTGGGCATGGGGCCACTTGCGGCCTACCCCTCAACACCCCGCGTTCTGGGGTAGCCCCGTGCTGGGGCCCGTCTCCCAGCCAGCGCGGGCAGTCCCAGGGGCTCCAGAATGGCACGCACCCCACTGGGATCCGTCAGAGACGCCTGCACCCTTACGCCTGCCTTCACACCTGCCGCAGGCGAACACGTCCAGCGCGATACTCCTGCTTGAGCAACCCGGACCCATCCACCCGCGGCGTGCCCTCTTGGGTCCACTCCTGCCTCGCCGCTGCCTCAGGCGGCTCGCTTGCCTCTTCCGGCTTCGACTCTGCCTCCGCTTGAGGGAGCAGAAATGGCCGGAGTTTCGCGCCCGGAGCGAAGACACCGTGAAACCTCGTGAGGTTCGACCGAGGCGGAGGTATCAGGGACGCCACGCGACGTAAGAGTTCCAGTCCGGTGAAGAAGAGGTGTGTGGTGCCGGCTGGCAACGGACGCTTCATCCGCCAGGCAATGCGGCCGTCCTCCGCTCGTACAAACGCTCCAGCGCCAACGCGTCGCGCGCTCCATCTTGGCACAGCCGCGCCAGCCCCTACCGATCATTGGCGTACAGGTGCGTGTTGGCGTGCAGGGAGAAGCCTTCCAGGAAGGAGCACCGAGGCTGCTTGCTGGGAGGGCTCAAGACATCCAGTTCCAGCCAGCGCAGTCGCTGCTGCAGGGTCTCATACAGCACCGTCCCCTACGGCCGCCTGCGCCGGTGCTCCCACCCGTGCTTCCCCACCTGCCCCTTCCCAGCCACGCCTCGCTAGGGCACAGATTCCGGGTGGGCTCCCACTTAGCTCCGCCGTGCGTCACTCCCACGGTTCGCATGCAGGTGCGCAGTGGAGTGCCGGGAGAATCCCCAGGAACGTCACGCGACCAGGCGCCCACACGATTCGTCAGGGGCGGAGCGCGCGCTTCAGTGCTAGGCCCTACCGCCATGTCCGGCGACTCCCTCGTCCCCACCCCCGG
>NZ_RAWE01000347.1 GCF_003611695.1 Corallococcus carmarthensis
GGGTGGGGGCGGCGACCGGCTCCGGATCCACCGGCGGCATGAACCCGATGACGGTCTTCTCCTCCGGCTCGTCCAGGCTGCCCAGCACGTCGAGCGAGTCGTCGTTGTCCGGGCCCAGCGAGTCCAGCGCGGAGATCTCCTCCAGACCGGACGGGGACTCCATCTCCTCCGGAGGCGCGACGACGGGCTCCTCGGTGCCCGTCACGGGATCGGACAGGTCGCTGAACGCGTCGTCGAGCATGTCCAGGTCTTCCCCGGGCACCGCGGGCTCCTCGCCCGTGTCGACGGCGATCTCCTCGCCGAAGTCCGTCGCGGGCTCTTCACCCAGCGAGTCCAGCGTGAGGCTCTCGTCCACCACCTCGTCGCTCGCGGGCAGCTCCGGGAAGCCGATGACGCCGCCCACGCGGTCGATGAGGACGTTGCTGTCCACGGGCTTCGGCACGTACTCGTCCGCGCGCGCCTTCAGCTTGCTGTGCGCCGCGAAGCCGTCCGGGCTGCCGATGATGACGATGGGCACCGTCTTCAGCTCGTCGTCCTTCTTCAGCTTGCCGCAGATGAGGTAGCCGTTCTGCCCCGCGGACAGATCCACCGCGAGCACCACGAGATCCGGACGCTCACGGCGGATCAGCTCCACGCTGCCCTTGCCGTCGCCCGTCGTCTGCGCGGAGAAGCCCCGCGCCTCCAGGGCCTGCTGCAAGTTGGCGGCGAGGGTGGCGTCGCTTTCGACGATCAGGATTCGCTTGGACATGAAGGGACGGCCATCCTGGGGGTGCGGCGCGCGGTGAGACACCGCGAGGAACAGCAGCGGCGGCGCGCGAGAGTGAAGACGCCGTCGAGGCTATCGGCCATGCCTGGGACCGTCAATCTTCACACCGGGCGTAACGCCCGGTATTCAGTTGAGCAGCCGACCACCCGAGCCCTCGTTGAACGAGGACTTCAGGGCTGTAGCGAAACGGGCTGCACGCTCACCGCGGGCTTCACCTGCGCGGGGCGCACAATCCCGTTCGAGCGGTGCTCCTGATCCCGCAGCATCTGCAGGATGGCGGCGTCATCCAGGTCCGTCACCAGCTCATAGGTGACGTCCTGATCACGCCACGTCACGACGTTGTACGCCTGGCTCGAGTCCACGGCGACGTTCTCCACCGTGGGGCCCTCGTCCTTGATCACCCGCTGGCCCGTGGCCGGGTACACGAACACGCCGATGTTGCGCTTGGGTTCGTTGGTGACTCGGGGCTGCGTCTCGTAGCTGACGTAGACGACTTCCTGGCCGTTGAGCGTGGAGAAGCGCGCGCCCACGGGCCGGGCCTGCTGCAGGCGGGGCAGGGTGATGCGGTGCTCCACCTTGTCGTTGAACCACGCTTCGATCTGCTCCGGCGTGCCCGCGACGAACTCCAGGGGCCGCTGGCGCGTGTGGCGCTGCACGGCTTCCAGGATGGTGGCCTTCTGCGCCTGGCCGGACTGATACATCATCCAGCCGCCGCTCACCGTCACCACCACCAGGGCCATGGCCCCGGCGCGCAGCCACTGGCCCACCTGCGCGCGGCGGTGCTCGCGGTGCAGGCCAGACTGGATACCCGCGCGCAGGGAGGCTGGCGCGCGCGTACCCTGCGTGGAGATGGAGTGCTTCGCCGCCCGGCGCAGTGCCTGGCGCAGTTGCATCTCTTCGTCCACGCGCGCGACACACGCGGCGCAGCCTTCGAGATGCGACTCCACGTCATGGCGTTCCTCGGGCTGGAATTCGCCGTCGAGGTACGGATAGAGCAACCGCTCGAGTTCCTGGCAGGTCATGGGCGCTCGATGTGGCGGGGCGGAGGGAAGACGACGCCCCTCCAACCTCTTTCTAGCCTGCCTTCTTCCGCCGACGGAACTCTTCCATGTCCGCGGGCGCCGGTACCGGGTCTCCGTCGTGACGGAAGACCCCCTGTCCCTGGGCGTACTCACGCAGCGTCTTCTGCAGCAGCTTGCGGCCGCGGAACAGGCGGCTCATCACGGTGCCCACGGGGCACTCCAGGATCTCCGCGATCTCCTTGTAGGAGAACTCCTGGAGGTCCGCGAGGATGACCACCAGCCGGAAATCGATGGGCAGCGAGTCGATGGAGCGCAGCACGTCGTCCGACAAGAGCCGGTCGAAGAAGTACTGCTCCGGGTTGGCCGCGAAGTCCGTCGCGTCCCGGCTCACGAAGCGCTCATGCACCGCCTCGCGCTCCACGCCCTCCACCACCGTCCGCTCCTTCACCTTGCGGCGATAGCGGTTGATGAAGGTGTTCGTGAGGATCTTGAAGAGCCAGGCCTTGATGTTGGTCCCGCGCTCGAACTTGTCGAAGAAGCGGTAGGCCCGCATGCAGGTGTCCTGCACCAGGTCCTCGGCATCACGCTCGTTCTTGGTCAACCGGAGCGCCGCCGAATAGAGCGGATCCAGGTGCGCCAGCGCCAGCTCTTCGAATTCCTGCTTCGTCCGGTTGGGTTGCCTGAAGTCCAGCATCATGCTCCCGCCTTCCAGGGGCCCGAAATGATTGGGGAATGCGTCGCCTGCCTAACGGTCAATCTATGCACCGGAACAGACGGGTCAACAACGCTTTCCCCTGCCGCGCCGCCCGCATGCCCGCTTCTGGAGTGCGGAGACGTCCGGCGGGATCATTTATTCCACAGGGTGGGAAACCCGAGGGAGCACCGGACGGCGCTCCCCTTGGGACAACCGGCCAGGAAGCGCCTGGCCGACCGTACAGCAAGCAGGCGCTGTTACTTCTTGCCGCCCAGTGCGTCCATCAGGGGAACGTAGTCGTACCCCATGTCCTTCGCCACGGCCTCATAGGTGATGTGGCCGTTGTAGGTGTTGATGGCGCGCTGAAGGGCGCGGTCGGACTTGATGGCCTCCACCAGGCCCAGGTCCGCGATCTTCCGCGAGTACGGGCGAGTGGTGTTGGTGAGCGCGAACGTGGACGTCTGCGGCACCGCGCCGGGCATGTTGGCCACGCAGTAGTGGACGACGTCGCTCACGGTGAACGTGGGGTTGTCGTGCGTGGTGGGCTTGCAGGTCTCGATGCAGCCGCCCTGGTCCACCGCGACGTCGACGACGACGGAGCCGGGCTCCATCTCGCCAATCAGCTCACGCGACACCAGCTTGGGGGCCTTGCCGCCGGGGATGAGCACGCCGCCGATGACGAGGTCCGACTCGCGCACGGTGCGCGCGATGGACTCCGTGTCCGACGCCAGCGTCTGCGCGCGGCCGAGGAACACGTCGTCCAGGTAGGTGAGGCGCTCCAGGTTCACGTCCAGGATGGTCACTTCCGCGCCCATGCCGACGGCGACCTTGGCGGCGCACAGGCCCACCACGCCCCCTCCGATGACGGCCACGCGGCCGCGGCGCACGCCGGGCACGCCGCCCAGCAGGATGCCCTTGCCGCCGTGGGCCTTCTCCAGGCACGCCGCGCCCACCTGGATGGCCATCTTGCCGGCCACTTCGGACATGGGCTTGAGCAGCGGGAGGCTGCCGTCATCCAGCTGCAGCGTTTCGTAGGCGACCGCGGTGACCTTCTTCTTGATGAGGGTCTTGGTGAGCTCCGGGTCCACGCCGGCCAGGTGGAAGTACGTGTAGACGATCTGCCCGGGCTGCATGCGCTCGTACTCCGGCGCGATGGGCTCCTTCACCTTCACGATCATCTCCGCGCGCTTCCAGACCTCATCCGCGCTGGTGATCATCTGCGCGCCAACGCGCTGATACTCCGAATCCGGGATGCCGGAGCCGACGCCAGCGTTCGTCTCGACCAGCACCGTGTGCCCCGCGCTGGTGAGCGCGCGCACGCCCGCAGGCACCATGCCGACACGGTACTCGCGGGTTTTGATCTCCTTGGGAACTCCGACGATCACGACTGCCTCCGACGAATGGGGGACTGCCTGGAAAACGTGGCGGACCCATAGACCAGGGCATGGGCGCTTTCAAGGCGCGCTCCGGCGCTGGAAGGGGTCGCGTGTGATGGGCCTCATTCATCCATCCACATGACGCGAGGCGTTGGACGCAGGGCGGCCCACCCGTGTTAGTTAACAGCGCATGACGCACGCGCCGAAACTCCTCTTCGCGGACCCCAAGGGCCGGGTCATGGAGCATCCCTATCTCATCGCCACGCTGCGCAGCGGCGAGGAGCTCGTGCCCCCGCAGGACAAGCCCATCGCCCTGCCGGCGGCCGGGCGCCTGGTGCACCTGCCTGGCCGTCTGCCCGTGGGACTCAACCCGGACTCCGGTGAGCTGGAGCTGGTGCGCGAGATGAAGATGGGAGGCAAGACGTTCGTGCCCAACGCGGTGGGCGCGCTCCTGCCTCCCGGCTACACGCGCACGTTCCTGCCCGGCGAGGTGAAGGGCAGCGGGCCCATCCTTCCGCAGTGGGCGTACACGGCGGCGGCGTGGGGAGAGAAGGGCCCGCTCGCGTGGGCCATCCACACGGATCGCCGCTCGCACTGGGAGCCGGAGTCGTACTCCACGCCGGAGCTGAAGGGGCTTGTCACGGCGCACATGGGGCGCTTCCCGGACAGCCGCGTGCTCAAGCAATTGAAGACGTGCGCGCTCCTGTACCGGTGCTTCACGTCGCAGAACATCTTCTACGCGCGCGACGAGGGCGCCATCCCCGCGTCGGTGATGTGCAACGCGCGCTGCGTGGGCTGCATCTCGGATCAGCCCGAGGACGGCCCGCCTGCCTCGCACGAGCGCATGGACGACGGCCCCTCCGCGGAGGAGATGGCGGCCATTGGCCTTTACCACCTGGAGCACGCGCCGGGCCGCACCATGGTGAGCTTTGGCCAGGGCTGCGAGGGCGAGCCGCTCACGCGCTGGAAGTTCATCGCGGAGTCCATCCGCCTGATGCGCGCGAAGACGGACAAGGGCTCCATCAACATCAACACCAACGCCAGCCTCACGCACGGGCTCAAGGCCCTGCTGGACGCGGGGCTGGACGCCGTGCGCGTGTCGCTCAACTCCGCGTCCAAGGGGCTCTACGAGGCCTACTACAAGCCGGTGAAGTACGGCTGGGAGGACGTGGAGGCGTCCATCGCGCTGGCGCGCGAGCGGGGCGCGTACCTGGCGCTCAACCTGCTCCTGTTCCCCGGCGTCACCGACCGCGAGGGCGAGGTGCAGGCGCTGGAGAACCTGGTGCGCAAGTACCGCGTGGACCAGGTGCAGACGCGCTCGCTGTGCATCGATCCGCTCCAGTACCTGGAGGTCGCGCGCGGCGTGGGCGCGGGCGGCGAGCCGGTGGGCATCCGCACGCTGCTGAACCGGCTGAAGGCGGCGCGGCCGGGGCTCATCATCGGCAACTTCGCGCGCGGCCTGGACGAGCGGGAGAACGCCGCGGGCACGCCGGAGGTTTGACCGTCCGGGAGGGGACGGCTACAGAGCCGGGCATGTCCGTCTCCTTCCGCTCCGCGTTCCGATTCGCCGTCCTCTGTCTCTCCTCCGGTGCCGTCCTGGGCGCGTGCAGCAGCAAGGCGCCCGAGGAGCCGGAGTTCGACCATGGTCTGAAGAAGCCGCTCGTGCGCAAGCTGCGCGAGGAGCTGACGGAGACGCCGTGTGACAAGGCGAAGGCGCAGCAGCTGGGACAACTGCTGCTGGACACCGGCGACACGAAGGGCCTCACCAAGGTGACGGACACCTTCGGTGAGAAGTGCGGCCCCAACATCGTCCTGCTCCAGCTGTCGTACACGGCCAATGCGCGCGCGGGAGAGAAGGAGCAGGCGCTGAAGGCCGCCACCGCGCTGGTGACCGCGCAGCCGGACAACGCGAGCTACCACGTGTGGCGCGGCCTCTCCCTGGAGGCCCTGGGCCGCACCGAGGAGTCCGCGGTGGATCTGCAGAAGGCCTTCGACCAGCAGCCCGGCCAGCGTCCCATCCTCAACGCGCTGGTGAAGGCCTACGACGCGCAGGGCAAGTCCTGCGAGGCGCTGGCCGCCTACCAGCGGTTCGTGCAGAACGCGAAGCCCTCCGAGGCGAAGTCCGCCGAGGTCCAGGACCAGCTTCAGGAGCGGGCCAGCAAGACGAGCTGTCCGGCGGCGGACA
>NZ_RAWE01000348.1 GCF_003611695.1 Corallococcus carmarthensis
CCTGCTGCCGTAGCACCGCTTCGATTTCGCCCAGCTCGATGCGGTAGCCACGCACCTTCACCTGGTTGTCCGCCCGGTTGACGTATTCCAGCGTCCCGTCCGCGTGCCACCGCACACGGTCTCCCGTCCGGTACATCCGGCTGCCCGTGGTGCCATTCACTTCCGGCAGGAACCTCTCCGCCGTCAGCTCCGGTCGCCCCAGGTACCCCCGCGTCACTCCCTCTCCCGCGATGTACAGCTCGCCGGGGACACCTACTGGGACGGGTTGCAGCGACGCGTCCAGCACGTAGACGCGCGTGCCCGCGATGGGGCGGCCAATCGGCACCGGGCCCACACCTTCCTCCACCGCGTACGCCGTCGACCAGACTGTCGTCTCCGTCGGGCCGTACACGTTCCACACCGAAGCGCAGCGCTCCCGCAGCGCCTTCGCCAACTCTCTGGGCAGGGCTTCGCCTCCCGTCAGCGCCTTCACGCTCGGGCCCTTCCACCCTGCCTCCAGCAGCAGCCTCCACGTGCTCGGCGTTGCCTGGAGCACCGTCGCTGCACTCGCCTCCAACAGCGCGCTCAGCTTCTTGCCGTCCACCGCCGTCTCGCGCGGGGCCACCACCACCTTCGCTCCCACCGACAGCGGCAGCAGCAGCTCCAGCACCGCGATGTCAAATGACAGCGTCGTCACCGCCACCAGCACGTCCTGCGCCTTCAGGCCCGGCGCTTGCGCCATCGCGGAGAGGAAACGAGCCACCGCCCCGTGCGGCACCTGCACGCCCTTCGGGCGTCCCGTCGTTCCCGACGTGTAGATGACGTACGCCACCGACTCCGACGCCACTTCCACGCCCAACGGGGACGAATCCTCATGCCCGTAGACGTCCGCGTCCCCGTCCAGCGACAAAACCTTCGTCGTCGGCGACTCCAGCCCGGCTCGCAGTGACTGCTGCGTCACCAGCACCGCCATCCCGCTGTCGTCCCGCATGTACGCCAGCCGCTCCGGCGGGAAGGACGGGGCCAACGGCACGTAGCTGGCCCCTGTCTTCAGGATGGCCAAGAGCGCCACCACCATCGCTTCCGAGCGCTCCACGTACAGGCCCACCCGGGCCTCCGGCTTCACTCCCTGCTTCACCAGGTGCCGCGCCAGCTGGTTCGCCTTCGCTTCCAGCGCCGCGTACCCCAGCTCGCGGCCCTCGAAGACGACCGCCACGGACTCCGGCGTCTTCCTCACCTGCGCTTCGAACGCCGAGTGCATCCCGACGCCCACCAGCGCCGCGGGCTTCGTCTCGTTCCACTCCACCAGCAGCTGCTTGCGCTCCGCCTCCGTCAGCCAGGACAACGCGTCCACCGGCACCGAGGGGCGTGCGACCACGTCCTCGAGCAGGACGCGCAGATGCTCCACCAGCCGATCCATCGTCGGCGCGGCGAACAGGTCCGTGTCGTACTCCAGGGTGCCGCGCAGGCCGTCCGCCGTCTCCGAGAGCTGCATCAGCAGGTCGAACTTCGCCGTGCGCGTCTCCAACTCCAGCGCCTGCAACTTCAGGCCCTGCACCGTCACCGGGCCACGGGACGCGTTCTGCAGGATGAACATCACCTGGAACAGAGGACTGCGGCCCATGTCCCGCACGGGTTGGAGCGCTTCCACCAGCCGCTCGAAGGGCAGGTCCTGGTGCTCCGTCGCGCCCAGGACCGTCTCGCGCACCTGTTGCAGCAGCGCGCGGAACGTCAGCGCCCGCGTGAACCGGGCGCGCAGCACCAGCGTGTTCACGAACACACCGATGAGCTCTTCCAGCTCCGAGCGCGTCCGGCCCGCCATCGGCGTGCCCACGCTCACGTCATCCTGCCCCGAGTACCGGGACAACAGCGTCTGCCACGCCGCCAGCAGCACCATGAAGAGCGAGGCCCCTTCACTCCGGCCCAGATTCTTCAAGCCCTCCGTCAACTCGCGGGAGAACACGACACTGCGCTGCGCACCCCGGTAGGCCCGCACGGCCGGACGAGGCTTGTCCGTCGGCAGTTCCAGCACGGGCGGCGCACCGCGAAGCTGCTCGCGCCAGTATCCCAGCTGCGCCTCCAGCACCTCCCCCTGCAACCAGCCCCGCTGCCACGCCGCGTAGTCCGCGTACTGCATCCGCAGCGGAGGCAGGGGCGACCGCGCGCCTTGCGCGAACGCGCCGTAGAGCGTCGCGACCTCGCGCACGAGTACGTCCAGCGACCAGCCGTCCGACACGATGTGGTGCATCGTCACCACGAGGACGTGGCGGTGATCCTCCAGCTTCAGCAACAGCACCCGCAGGAGCGGCCCGTTCGCGAGATCGAACGGACGCAGGATCTCTTTTTCGATCCGCGTCCGCGCCAGGGGCTCCCGCTCCGGCCCGGCGGTCTGCGACAGGTCTCGCACCGCCATTGACAGGCCGACTTCCGGCCAGACGCGCTGGACCGGTCCGGAAGGCCCGTCCACGAACGTCGTGCGCAACGCCTCGTGGCGGCGCGTCACTTCGCTCAGGGCGCGCTCCAGCACGTCCACGTTCAGCTCGCCCTCCAGCCGCATCGCGACCGGCATGTTGTAGAGAGGGCTTCCCGGCTCGAGCTGATCCATGAACCACAAGCGCTGCTGCGCGAAGGACAAGGCCTGCGGCGCGTCGCGCGACGTGCGCACCAGCCGGGGACCACTGGGCTGGACGCCCTGCGCCAGCCGACCCGCCAGAGCCTCCACCGTCGTTGCTTCGAACAGCACGCGCAGCGGGACTTCGGTTTCCAGTTCCGCACGCACTCGCGACGCCACCTGCATGGCCAGCAGCGAGTGACCGCCCAACGTGAAGAAATTGTCCTTCACGCCCACTCGCGGCACTCGCAACACTTCCGCCCAGATGGCCGCCAGTTTTGCTTCCGTCTCCGTGCGCGGCGCTTCGTACGTATTCCCCGCCGTCGGTGCCTCCGGCTCCGGAAGGGCCTTGCGGTCCACCTTGCCGTTGGAGTTCAGCGGCAGTGCCTCCAGCACCACCACCGCTCCCGGCACCATGTACTCCGGCAGCCGCTGACGCAGGCTGGCCTTCAACGCCTCCGCTTCCAGCGTCGCGCCTGCCTTCGGCGCCACGTACGCCACGAGCCGCTTCTCCGCCCCCTCCCCCTTCGCCACCACGACGACTTCCTTCACCGACTCCTGCTGCCGCAGCGCCGACTCCACTTCGCCCAGCTCGATTCGGAAGCCGCGCACCTTCACCTGGAAGTCCACACGGCCCAGGTACTCCAGCACTCCGTCCGCCCGGTACCTCACCCGGTCCCCCGTGCGGTACATCCGGCTGCCCGCGGGGCCGTACTCTTCCGGCAGGAACTTCTCCGCCGTCAGCTCCGGCCTCAGCAGGTAGCCCCGCGCCTGGCCTTCTCCCGCCAGGAAGAGTTCTCCAGCGACACCGACGGGCACCGGCTGGAGGTACTTGTCCAACACGTACGCCCGCGTGTTGGTGAGCGGCCGGCCGATGTTCGGCACCTCCTCGCGCCCCACCAGCGACCATGTCGAATACGTCGTGTCTTCCGACGGGCCGTACAGGTTGTACAGCTTGCGCACCGTGGGGATGCCGTACACGTCCTTCGCCAGCGTCTCCGGCAGCGCCTCGCCTGCGAGGCTGAGGACTCGCACTGACGGCGGCACCGCATTCAGCCGCACCAACTGCGCCATCGCCGACGGCACCGTGTTGATGAGCGTGACTTCCGCATCCGGCTTCTCCTCTGCCAGGTGCAACGCGTTGCGCACCACCACCACGCTGCCGCCCCTCACCAGCGGCGCGAAGAGTTCGAAGACGGAGAGGTCGAAGTTCAAGCTCGTCGCCGCCAGTACCGCCTTCGTCTCCTCTTCTTCGAACGTCTCCGTTGCCCACGAGAGGAACGCCACCGCATTCCGGTGCGTCACCGCCACGCCCTTCGGACGGCCTGTACTTCCCGACGTGTAGATGAGGTACGCCACGTTTTCCGGGCGCAGCGCTGTCTCCGGCGCCTCTTCCGGCTCCGTGGCCAACTTCGTGTCCGTGTCCAGGCAGACAGCCCGCGCAGTGAAGGCGGGCAGCGACTCCAGCAGGTGCGAGTGCGCCACCAGTGCCGGGCCTTGCGCGTCCTCCAGCAGCCAGCCCAGACGCTCCTTCGGGTAGCTCGGGTCCAGCGGCACGTACGCTCCGCCTGCCTTGAGGATGCCCAGCGTCCCCACCACCACGTCCGCCGTGCGCTCCACGCACAGGCCTACTCGCGACTCCGGCCCCACTCCCAGCTTGCGCAGCCGGTGCGCCAGTTGGTTCGCCCTCGCCTCCACCTCCCGGTACGTCAGCCGCTGCTTGCCGCTCACCACCGCCACGGCATCCGGGGTCCGCTTCGCCTGCGCCTCGAAGAGCTGTGGAATCGTCGCGTCGCGTGCGTACTCCGCCTGCGTCTGGTTCCACGTCACCAGCACCTGCTGACGCTCCACCTCCGTCAGGAGGGGCAGCCGGCCCACTGCTGCTTCCGGCTTCGCCACCACGCCTTCCAGCAGCACGCGCAGGTGCTCCACCATGCGCTGCACGGTTCCGGCGTCGAACAGGTCAGTGCTGTACTCCACCATGCCGCGCAGCCCCTGCGGCATCTCCGTGAAGTAGAGGCTCACGTCGAACTTCGACGTGCGGCCCTCGATGTCCATGGGCTTGAGCACCAGCCCGGCGAGCCGGGTCTCCTCCATGGGCACGTTCTGGAGGGTCAGCAGCGTCTGGAACAGCGGCGTGTGGCTGAGGCTGCGCTCCGGCTGCAACGCTTCCACCAGCTTCTCGAACGGGACGTCCTGGTGCTCGTACGCGCTCAGCACCGTCTCACGCACCTGCGTCAGCAGGGCCCGGAAGGACTGTTCGCCATCCACCTGGGCGCGCAGCACCAGCGTGTTCACGAAGAAGCCGATCAGGCCCTCGACGTCCGCGCGCGCACGGCCCGCGATGGGCGAACCCACGCTGATGTCCGTCTGCCCTGAGTAGCGGGCCATCAACACCTGCCAGCCGGCCAGCAACACCATGTAGAGCGACGCGCCCTCACGCTGTCCGAGGGCTCGCAGGGACTGCTCGAGCTCTCGCGGCCAGAGGAAGCGCTCCACTCCACCCGCTTCGCCTCGCACGGCGGGCCGCGGGCGGTCCGTGGGCAACTCCAATACAGGCGGCGCGCCCGCGAGCTTCTGCTTCCAGTGCTCCACTTCGCGCTGCAATACCTCGCCCCGCAGGGTCTGCTGCTGCCACAGCGCGTAGTCCGCGTACTGCACCGGCAACGCTTGCAGCGGCGACGGGTGTCCTTCCGCGAACGCCGCGTACAGCGCGCTCACCTCGCGCACCAACACGCCCAACGACCAGGCGTCCGACACGATGTGATGCATCGTCAGCGCCAGCACGTGCTCCTGCGCGCCCAGCTTCACCAGCAGCGCACGGATCAATGGCCCCGTCTTGAGATTGAAGGGCTTCAGCACCTCCTGCTCGACCCGGCGCCGGACTTCGACCTCCCTCTGGGACGAGGTGAAATCCTGGAGGTCCACCAACTCCAGCGGCACCTCCACCTCTACGTGGACGACCTGGATGGCCTGGTCCTGCTCCTGTGCGAACGTCGTCCGCAGGGCTTCGTGACGCCGCGAGATTTCTCGCAGGGCCTTCTCCAGGACGTCCTGGCGCAGCGTGCCGTCCAGCCGCACCGCGACCGGGATGTTGTAGAGCGGGCTCCCCGGGTCCAGCTGATCGATGAACCACAGCCGCTGCTGCGCGAACGACAACGGGCGCAGTGCATCTCCAGCCGTCCGCACCAAGGCCTTCGCCTTCGAACGGGTGGACTCCTGCATCCGGAGCGCGAACGCTTCCAGCGTCGGAGCCGCGAACAGTGCGCGCAGCGGCAGTTCCACGCCCAGCTCCTCGCGGATCCGGGAGACCACGCGCATCGCCATCAGCGAGTGCCCACCCAGCTCGAAGAAGCTGTCCTTCACTCCGACTCGCGGCACCCGCAGCACTTCGGCCCAGATGCCCGCCAGCG
>NZ_RAWE01000349.1 GCF_003611695.1 Corallococcus carmarthensis
CCGCCGGAGGGGGCGTGGCCGGGGCCGGCGGGGGAGTCTTCTCACAACCCGCGAGGGCTCCCAGGGCAAGAACCAGCGCGCCGGACGACAGCCGGAGCTGGCGGGTAGGACGACGGAAGGGACGCAGCGAGAGGAGGTTCGGGTTCACGGCCGGGCCTTTAGCACATCCCCGCCGTGGTAGCGTGGCCCAATGACGGGCATGAAAGGCAAGGATTTCAAGCCTTTACAGGAGGAGAAGGACGGCGGGACTCGCCGGGGCCGAGGAGCCTCCCGGGGCCGGAACTTCGCGTCGGACCTGTGGGGCGAGGTCCGGGGCGGCGCCGAGCACTTCCAATCCACGAAGGGTCAGCTGCCCCAGGGCCGCATCCGCCAGTTCTTCTATGGCGTGGCCCTGCCCTTCCACATCGCGCGGGTCACGCTCGCGAGCCCCACGGTCCGCTCCACCTATGTGAGGGTGACCGCGCTCCAGACGGCGTTCCTGCTGGCCATGGCCGCAGGGTGGGCGTTCTACCAGTTCGACGACGAGAGGCAGGAGAAGCAGGTGCCGGCCGTCTCCGAGGCCGCGCGCCAGAAGGCCGAGGCCCGCATCGAGCAGCGGACGCAAGAGTTCGAGGCCGCGCTGAAGGCCCGTCAGGAGCGGGGTTCGGTGAAGGGCGACACGGCCGCCGTGAAGGAGGCGTTCGCCGCGCTCGTCGCGGAGGCGGTCAACGCGGCGAAGGACAACAGCCTCCCTCCGGATGAAGCCATCTCTGCCGCCGGAGACGCGGCGGAGGCAGCCGGAGACGCGGCGGAGGCCGCCGAACAAGAGGCCCGCGAGAAAGCGACGGCTCCGTCCGCCGAGGGCGAGGCGGCGGACTCCCCCCAGGACGCGACCGCGGACTCAGACTCGGATGAATCCCAGGGCGACCGGCTCTCCGCCGCCATCCGCGCGGAGGTCGAGAAGGCGCTCAAGGACAACTCGGAGGCACAGGAGGAAAAGCTCCGCGTCCGGATGGAGCGCCAGAAGAAGGGGTTCAACATCGACGCGCCCAAGGTCCGCGACGGCGTCTTCTTCCTGGGCAGCTGGGAGTTCTGGGCGCTCTTCTTCGGCTCACTGAGCGCGGTGCAGTGGATCATCGTCGCCCTGTCGCGCGACTACCACACGGTCCTATCCCGCGAAGCGAGCCTCGCCACCGGCGTGCCGCCCGAGGACCCCGAAATCACGCCGCGCGTGCGCCTCAACGTCCCCTGGATGCGCGCCAAGCTCCAGCGCCGCTGGAGGGCCTTCATGCTCTTCGTGATGGGGGTTCCCGCCCTCATCCTGCTCTGCATCCCCCTGTGCTGGGTCCCGCGCTCGTTCACCGTGCTCAGCAGCCTCTGGGGCTTCTGGTGGCTCATCGTCTTCACCGCCGCCAAGAGCGACCGCGCATGGATGGCCCCCGTCACGCGGCCGCCCTGGTTCGTGCGCGTCTGGAGCGCGCTGCCCGTGCTGCACGGATTGCCCCTGCGCAGCTATGTGGCGCGCATGGCCCGGCGGGCGGAAGGCGTCGCCGCGCCCATCGCCACCGTGGAGCGTCAGCCGTGGGTCTTCGCGGGGCTCGCGTTCACCCGCTTCGTGGGCAGCATCCCGCCGTTCCGCTGCTTCACGCGGCCGTTCATCCCGGTGGCCTCGGCGCACCTCATCGGCCTGGACCCCTTGCAGCCACCCGCGCTCAAGAGCGGCGACGCACCGCCTCCGCACGACGCGGGGGACTGACTCAGACGTCGGAGGGGGCGTTGCCTTCGGGAGGCAGCCCGCCAATGCCCTCCAGCGGCGAGGCGGGCTGCTGGGGAGCACCCAGCTCCAGCCGCTGGCCCTCCTCGCGGCGCGCGGGCAGGTCGATGACGCTCTGGAGCTGCTGGCTCACGGAGCGGAAGAAGCCCGTGAGCAGCTCCGGCCGGTCCGCCAGCAGGTCCAGGAAGTCGCGCCGGTCGATGACGAGCACGCGCGAGTCCACCGCGGCCACCATGTCCGTGGGCCGGGGCGCACCATCGAGCAGGCTCACCTCGCCGATGGCCTCCTTCGCCTGGAAGCGCAGCACGTGCTCGCCGTTGCGGAACGCGTCCACCGCGCCCTCGACGATGACGTAGAGCGCGTCGCCCGGGTCGCCCTGGCTGTAGAGCCGCTGGCCCGTCTTGTAGGACGCCTCGCGCGCCACCTCCGCGATGGCGGCGATGTCGTCCACGTCGCTCTGCGAGAAGACGCTCACGCCCTCCAGGGCGAACATCCGTTGGACGATGGTGTCGCTCATGTCACCTTCCTGCGGAAGCACGTCCAGGCCATTCACCCGCGCCACGTGGCGGGCGCACGCGCGCAGCACCAGGTCCTCACTCTGCACGAGCCCCGCCAGCCGCCGCCACAGCCGGCCGGGCGCCCCGGGCGGGAGCTCGCGGTGATGGGCCTCCACCTGCTCCATCACCAGCTCGCGCTCCTCTGGCGCCACCAGGTTCTCCAGCAGCTCCAGCGCATAGGCCCGGCGGCGCGAATCGCGGCCCACCAGGTGCTGATGGATGCGGCGCATGGCCTGCGGCGGGTGCAGGAGCCCCAGGAGGAAGAACGACAGCTCCAGCGCCTGATCCAACCGGTCGCCCACCGCGCGGGTGAGCAGCGACTGGGGGCCCAGCGCAGCCTGCACGTCGCGGAAGGCGCCCACCAGCTGGCGGTACGTGTCGCGGCGTCGGCCCAGCGCTTCGTGGATGCGGTCCACGTCCACCGGGTGATCCGGCTGCTCCTCGCGCAGGCGGGACAGCTGCGCGCCAATGCGGAAGTGCAGCGCCGCGTCGTCGCGCACGTTGGAGAACAACAGCGCGTTGAGCGCCGCCGATGAACCGATGCCGCGCAGCACGCGGGGCAGTTGCATCCGCATGGCCAGCGGCGCGGCCTTGTTGTTGAGCTGCAGCTCCAGCAGCGGCGTCACCGCGTCGCCCAGCTGCACCAGCGACTCACGCGCGGCCGGACGCTCCTCGCGCCAGGTGAGGAATGGCAGGAGCCGAGGCGCCAGCTCCACGTAGCCGCCCTCCCCCACCGCCACCAGCGCCACGCGCCGGACGGAGATGTCCATGTCCTCCAGGTAGAGCGACAGCGGCCCCGCGAACCGGGGGTCCTTCAGCCGGCCCAGCAGCCGCGCCACCTCGCGCCGCTCGGCCACGGGCGCGTGGTCCCCCTTCGACAGCAGCTCGCGCAGCGACTCCAGCGCCGCGGAGTTGCCCTGCGTGCGCATCAGCGCGCCAATGGCCGCGCAGCGAAGCCCCACGTCGGAGCTGGTGAGCAGCGGCGGCAGAAGCCGCTCCGCGCGCTCCGGGGACAGCCGCGCCAGGGCCCACACGGCCTGGTCGCGGGGACGCCGGGGGCCCTCCTCCACCAGCCGCTCCAGCATGGGCGCCAGCTCCCGCGCATCCATGGACAGCGCCAGCGTCACGCCGCGCTCCTGCACGCGCTCGTGGGGGTGGCTCAAGAGCGAGGCCAGGTGCTGCCGCAAGGGCGCGGCCTCCGCCTGCTCCAGCATGTCCACCGCGCGCAGCACGCGCTCCGGAGTGGGCGCGCCCAGCGCCTCCACCAGCAGCTTCTGCGCCTCGCCGCCCAGCTCGACTTCTTCCTCCTCGTGCGCGCCCACCTGCTCGCCCAGCGCCGTGAGGTACGCGGGCTTGAGGCGCACGAGCAGCAGGCCCAGCGCGACGCACAGCCCCACCACCGCCACCGCCATGGTGATGCCGTTGGCGCCCCGGCCCGCGCCGATGAGCAGCAGGCCCGCCAGCACGACGCCGCCCTTGCGCAGGAGCCCATCCACCGCGCTGCGCAGCCCTTCGCGCTGCTCGTCCGGCACCGCCGCGTAGAGCAGCTGGATGCCCACCGGCAGGATGGAGTAGCTCACCGCCGTCTCCACCAGCCGCAGCAGGTGCACAGGCCACAGCTGCCCGGTGGCCAGCGTGGCGCCCGCCAGCGGCGCGAGCACCAGCGGCACCAGCGCCAGGTACATGAGCAGGCCCATGCGCTTGAGCAGCCGCTCCGCCACGAGCAGCTGGAAGGCCACGCAGAACAGGCCAATCCACAGCTGCAGCGAACCGAACAGCGCCGCCAGCCCGTCCTCGCTGAGCGTGCCCTCCACGCGCAGGCGGAAGAGATAGTCCACGAAGGACGACAGCACCGCGAACGCGATGCCCAGCGCCGCGAGCACCTGCGCGTACGGGCTCTCGCCCAGGTAGCTCCACGCCGGGAACCACGCCTGCAGCGAGCGCGGGCGCGCGGGCGGCGCCGGCTCCGCCTTGTGCAGGTGGTGGTAGATGGCGCCCGCGGCCAGCAGGCTCACCGCGCCGCTCACCACCACCACGGGCGTGCCCAACCGCACCGCCAGCGCCTGCACCAGAAGGCCGCCCGCGATGCCGCCGCCCATGCCGAAGCCATTGAGCACCGTGAACGCCCGGCGCGCCTCGCGCGCGTCGAACGCGGAGGCCATGCGGCCCCAGAAGCGGAACGACACGAACGTGCTGAAGCAGTCCGCGAACAGGTACAGCGCCAACGCCGGCATGCGCTGCCCCGCGGACAGCGCCGCCGCCAGCCCCAGCGCCAGCACGCCGCCCACGCCGGTGAGGATGCCCGGCGACTCCGTGGGCCCATCCGGACGGCCGCGCGGCAACAGCGTCAGCGACGCCGTCATCAACGCACCCAGCAGGTAGAGGTACGGCAGCGCCTGGGATTCGAAGCGCGACAGCACCAGCGCGTTCGCGGACGTCTTGAGCTGCGTCACCCCGGCGATGAGCGCGAACTGGAACGCACCCGCCGGCAGGACGCGGCGGTTCCAGGATGAGATTTCGGAAGAGGCCACGGGCGCGGGAATGCGGACAGGATAACGTGGGAGCCCGCTATTCACGAATAACACTCTTCGAGTCCCGCCCGCATCTGCCCTCCAGCCGGGGATGCCTGCCCGCCTGCCCTGCATCGCGGCCGGACGCGGAGTGCTTGCGGCCCCCACGGAAAGCCCCCTGGGAGCCCCCCGGAACGCGGTCCGCGTGGCGTACACTCCGGCGCCGTGACGCCCACCCCCGACACCCTGCTCGACGGCACCCACACGGTGCTGACCCCGGAGTACGTGGAGTTCCGCTTCACACTGGCGGGCGTGTACTCGCGCTTCCTCGCGTGGCTCCTGGACGCGCTCATCGTCGGCTTCGCCACCACCGTGGTGCTGCTGGTGTTCCAGGTGGCCATGGCCGCCTTCCCGGGGTTCGCCAGCGCGCTGGGCATCGTCGTCTACTTCCTGGTGGACTGGGGCTACGGCATCACGCTGGAGACCGCCTGGGCGGGCCAGACGGTGGGCAAGCGCGTGATGTCCCTGCGGGTCATCCAGGAGAGCGGCGTGCGCATCGGTTTCTACCACGCGGCCCTGCGCAACCTGGCGCGCGTGGTGGACCGGCTGCCGCTGCTCTACCTCGTGGGCGGCTCGGTGGCGCTCGTGTCGCGCTCGCACCAGCGGCTGGGGGACCTGCTCGCCGGTACCATCGTCGTGCGCGAGCGGCGCCTGAAGGTGCCCTCCGCCCTGGAGACCCGGGGCGAGGAGGGCCTGCTGGCGGATCCGCTGTTCGTCTCGCGGGTGAAGCGGCTGTCCACCGAGGAGCGGGAGCTGGTGCTGTCCGCCGCCCTGCGCCGAGAGGAGCTGCGGCTGGAGGCCCGGCTCACGCTGTTCTCCGCGCTGGGCGCCCGGCTGCAGGACTCGCTGGCCATGGAGAAGCCCGCCCACCTCTCGGATGAGAAGTGGACGCTGCTCGTCGCCGCCACCCTGCTGCCCGCCCCGGGAGCACGCCCGGGGCGTCCCACATCCGGACCTAGGACGTGTCCGCAAATAGTTCGAGCGGAGCCGGGTGTTAGGAGGGCATGAGCCGAGGAGAGCTGACGGACGCCCAATGGGAGCGGCTGGTAGGACTGCTGCCGCCCCAGAAACCCGCGCGGGG
>NZ_RAWE01000034.1 GCF_003611695.1 Corallococcus carmarthensis
CTCGGCGGCTGGATGGTGAACTCGACGCGGCGGTTGAGGGCCATGCCTTCCTCCGTGGCGTTGTCGGCCACGGGCATGCTGCGCCCGAAGCCCTGCGAGCACACGCGCTCCGCGGCGACGCCGGTCTCGATGAGGAAGCGCTTCACGCTGGCGGCGCGGCGCTTGGACAGCTCCAGGTTGTACTGGTCGCTGGCGCGCGAGTCGGTGTGACCCTCGATGAGGATGCGGTCCATCTTCGGGTTCTCCTCCATCACCCGCGCGACCTCCTCCAGCACGGGATAGGACTCGGAGAGGATGACGTCCTGGTCGGTGGCGAAGTTCACCTGCTCCAGGATGACGATCTTGTTGCCCGACGTGCGCGCGAGCGGACAGCCGTCGCGGCCGCGCTTGCCCTGCGGGACGTCCGGGCACTTGTCGATGCGGTCCACCACTCCGTCGGAGTCCGCGTCGGTGTCCGGGCAGCCGCTGTTCTCCACCGGGCCCTCGAGGTTGGGGCAGCGGTCGCGCTCGCCGATGACGCCGTCGTTGTCGGGATCCACGGGCGGCGGAGGCGGCGGGGGCGGCTCCTTGAAGCGCTCGATGGCCTCCCATTCGCGAGTCTTGGCGGGCACCCAGATGATGGACGTGAAGAAGCTCAGGTTCGGCGACGCCAGCGAGCAGCCGCAGCCCAGGCCGCCGCCGAAGGTGAAGGTGACGCCCAGCGAGCTGTACCAGCGCAGGCCGATGAGCAGCTCCGCGGGAATCTGCCGCTCCTGGCCGGGAGCCTTCTTGAGGCCGAAGGCGCCGTTCACCATGCCGAGCGCGGTGATGCCGCTGCCGCGCAACAGGGGCACCTCCGTGCCCAGGCCGAACGGGGCCATGTCCCCCAGTTGCGTGCCGCTGAAGATGACGTCCGGCCGCTTCCAGAAGCCGCCGTTGAAGGCGAGGAGGATGCCGGACTCGAAGCGGTAGTCGAGCACCAGGCCTGGCGCCCAGGTGAGCTCGCCGTCACCCGCGAAGGCCTCCTGCACGCCGGTGGGGAAGCTGACGTTGAGCGTGAGCGCGGCGCCCCAGCCGTGGCCTTCCGCGGGGCGGCGCAGGCCTGGGATGGCCACCTTGCCCACGAGGCGCAGGTCGCCCAGGGCGAAGCTCTCCACGGGCCCTTCGGTGCCGATGACCTCCAGGTTCTGGCCGCCCTGCAGGAGCACGAGCGGCATGTCCACGCCGACCTCGGCCCAGTCGAAGAGGCCGACGGTGGCCATGACATCCAGCTGGAGCCGGTTGCCGACGAGGCTGATGGAGCCCAGGTCTCCGTCCTTGGGGACGAGGGAGAGCGGGTTGATGGAGTAGCTGAAGTAGGGCCCGGCGGAGACGGACAGGTGGGACAGGGGCCGGGACTGGGTGACCATCACCAGGTCCTGCGGCGCGCCGGACGGGCGGAAGACCTGGATGTTGAAGCGCGGATCCGGCGCGGCGTGGGCGGCGGTGGACAGCGCGAGGGCCAGCAGCAGCGGGAGGAGCGGCGTGCGGGAGGGCTTCATCGGACGCGGCGGGCGGAGCGCAGGAAGAGGAAGCCCAGGGCGAGGGTGACCAGCATGGCGGTGCTGCCGGTGGGGGTGTCCTCGGCGGTGGTGCCGCAGCAGAAGGCGCCGCCCTGGGGTTCGGTGCCGGGCTTGCGGCGGCCGCGTTCGCACTGCTGGGTTTCGGCGGAGCAGAACTCGACGCCCAGGCAGTCGCCGCTGTCGGCGCAGGTTTCGAGGCAGGTGCTGGTGGTGAGGTCGCAGGTGCCGCCGCAGGGGCAGTGGGCATCGGCGAAGCACTCGACGCACGCGGAGCCGTCGCACACGAGGCCCTCCGAGCACGTCACGGCGCAGGCGCCGGTGTTGGAGCAGGTGCGGGTGGCGGGGTCGCAGGTGCCGCTGCCGCAGTCGGAGTCGTTGACGCAGCCCACGCACACGCTGTTCTGCACGGTGCCATCGGAGAGGCAGAACGGCGTGTCCTCGCCGCAGGCGTCGCAGCGCGGGCCGCAGCGCTTGTCGGTGGTGCAGGAACTGCACTCACCGCTGAGGCAGAACTGGCCATCGCCGCATTCCAGGTCGTTGCGGCACTGAACGCAGACCTCGCCGTCGAGACAGTAGGGTCGTTCGCCGGGGCACTTGGAGCAGCCGGGGCCGCAGCGGTCGGACGTGTTGCACTCCGGGACGGCGTCGACGCAGGTGCCGTTCAGGGGGTCGCAGCGCTGGCCGTTGGAGCACTGGCTGTCGGTGGTGCACTCGACGCAGGAGGGAGGGGCCCCGGGGGTGGGCGCGGCGCACTGGGTGCCATTGGGGCAGCAGTTGCAGGAGTTGCCGGCGCAGGCGTCGTTGGTGTTGCAGGGCGTGCAGACGTGGTTGGAGCACGACTCGCCGCGGTCGCATTGGGTGTCTTCGTTGCACTCGACGCAGGAGTTCGCGGTGAGGTCGCAGACCTGGCTGTCGGGGCACTCCGCGTCGGAGGTGCACTGGACGCAGGTGAAGTTCGGCTCGTCGCAGACCTGTCCGGATCCGCAGTCGGAGTCGCGGACACAGCCCGTGCAAACGTTGGTGGCGGTGTCACAG
Source organism: Corallococcus carmarthensis (assembly GCF_003611695.1). Lineage (GTDB taxonomy): Bacteria > Myxococcota > Myxococcia > Myxococcales > Myxococcaceae > Corallococcus > Corallococcus carmarthensis. The sequence goes on from NZ_RAWE01000034.1 coordinate 2,577, forward strand.
CGGCCCGTGGCGCAGTCGCTGTTCTGGGTGCACGCGACGCAGGTGAACTGACCGTTGACCTGCGCGCAGATGGGCGCGGTCGGTCCGCATGGCGAGCACGTGTCGCCGCAAAGGAGGTTCGTGTCACAGGGCGCGCAGAGCGCAGCGGAGTTGCAGTAGTAGGACGGACCGCAACTGCCGTTGCCGGGCTGGTTCGCGAACTGGCGGTTGCACTGGACGCACTGGTCCAGGTTGTCCGGGAAGGACGGCCGGCCGGTTTCGGTCTGGAAGAACTGGGCGGGTTGAACCAGCGTGAACCCAGAAGAGTTGAGCGGGATGACCGGAGATTGGCCTGCTGGGCGGTCGAAGTCTGTGAATGCTCCGTCCAGAACCGAGAACTCCAGTGCGGAGTGTTCCACGATCTGCACGTAGAGCAGCTCCAGCGGATAGAGCCCGGACTGGTTGAACGTGACGGAGTTGGTGGTGCGCCGTGTCGGCGCCCCGATTTCCGGTGGGCGGATGATGACGTCGTAGCGCTTGCTGGCCTTGTCGAACAGAACGAAGCTGATGGCGTCGTCGGCGTAGAAGCCGAAGTGCAGGGCGCGCCCGACCATGGCCGGGGTGACATTCAGGTAACCGCGGAAGCGCGAGACGAAGCGCGTGCTTGAATCGTTGTAGTGGAAGGGGCAACCACCCTGGGAGCAGCCCGAGACCACGTTGATGAAATCTCCATAACTCAGGATTCGACCATCGTTCAGGTTGTTCGACAGGTCGAACGCGGAGCGCAGTACGGAGGTCATGCGGGTCCCGCTGTTCTCCTCCATGTATGCGTTCAGGCTTTCCGTGTAGAGCGACTGGCTCTGCGGAAACTCGTTCGCGGTGCGCGTCCACACGCTGGACGCCATGCAGAGCCCCGTGCCGATATCGTTGACCGGAGAGGGCACTGCCGGTGCCCCCGTCACCACCACGGCCGGCAGCTTCTGCGCCACGGCGGGCGCGCTCGCGAGGCACACAGCGAGCAGGGACAGCGCGGCATAGGCGCGGAGGGGGAGGGGAGCGGTGCGCAAGGCGCCGCGCAGCCTCCCAGATTTGGTTGACGTTCTCAACCTTCCGACCACGTCCCGAGTCCCCATGCACGAATGCGACCTCCAGGGTCCTCCACCCCTCGGAGCCGCAATCAATCCGGACAGCGTGCAAAACAGGAAACCGTCACCGTGCCGGAAGCGTCACACGCGACGGCAGGCAACATCCCCATCCTGCGAACGGATGAACGCCGCGGCCAGCTCGTTGCCCAGGGCCGCGCACAGCACCTCGTACGTCCGCCGCCGCGCCCCGCCGAAGAAGCCCGGCTGCCGGGTCAGCGTCTCCGGGTGACGCACGAAGACGTTGTACCCGAGGATGCATCCGTCCGCGCGCAGCACGGTGATGCCGTCGGTGGCCATCATGCCGCGCAGGAGCTGCGCGGTGGCCCGCACCGCCGACGCCGCACTGCCGTCCTGGGTCGTGTGGTGCCGGTCCAGCAGCGCCACCACGTCCATGGGCCGGGGCAACAGGATGCCGTCCACGAACAGCGCCGAACCCGCGCGCTCTCGCGGCAGCACCGCCACCAGCGTGCCGTGCGAGGACTGCATCACCTCGAACAGCACCCGCCGGAAGAAGCCGCGTGCGTACTCGCGGCTGGAGGGCAGGACCTGTTCGGTCACCGCGCTCGCCAGCGCATCCAGCACCACCGAGGGCGGCTCCAGGTCGATGCGCGCACCGGACAGGTATACGTGCCGGCACAACCCGCCGCTTCCGCGCAGCTCGATGATGTTGTCCGCGAGCTGCAACACCCCCACCACGTGCACGCCGCGATCCGGTGCGTGCCGCAGGCGCTCCAGCGGCGTCTCCGCCAGGGGGAACGGGTCGGTCCGGAAGATGCCGTAGGTGAGGCCCGCCGGCTCGCGCAGCAGGTAGAGCGCCCACCAGCGCCCCTGTCCCAGTGGCGCGCACTGCTTGAGCGCCCGCTGGATGGTGGCGCGGGTGCGCGGCCCCGAACCGAGCGGAATCGGGTCGTGCCCGCCCAGCAGCTCCATCATCGCGCCCAGGTCATCGCCCAGGAACGCGGTGGGGAACAGCAGCGCGCCCTCCTCGCGGTAGCGCGACAGCGTCACCAGCAACTCGCTGAGCGCGTCCGCCGTCTGCGGACACGTCATGTCCGCCTCGTCGAGGAACGCACTGACGGACTCGGTCAGCAGGTGACGGAACGAAAGGATGAGAGGTGAACCCGCCTCCGGGCCCGGACCGGTCATGGCGGATCCAGCATGACGCATCAATGGCGACGAGGCACGAAGTCTTGCCTCCATCCCGAAGGAGGCGGCCTGTCGGGAACCGGCCGCCTACTCCGCCGCTCGCCGCGCCGCCTCCAGGGTGGCCGCGGTGCGCAGCCAGCCCTCCGCCTGGGCGTCCAGGTGGGACAGGAGGTCCGCGAAGAAGCGCGTCTCCATCGCCTGCGCCAGCGTGGCCCCGTGCGCGTCCGCCCACTTGCGCGTCACCGTCGCGCGCACCTGGGCACCCAGGAGGTCCACGAAGCGCTCCAGGAGCGGCGTGGACAGGAGCGTCCCCGCCCACACCACCGCGTCATGGCCCAGGCCGCCGGTGGCCACCGTCACCACCGCCGCCGCCCCGGACGGCACCGAGTACACCAGCGTGGTGAGCGTCTGGAGCATCTCCTCGCGCATGCCGCCCTGCAGCTCGCTGCCCACCAGCTGACGGCAGAAGTCATACAGCGTCGCCCGGTCCGCCGCGTGCGCGTGCAGCGCGTCCAGGTCCAGCGGTGCATCCAGCCGGCCCAGCATCGCGGGCCCCAGGGCCTGCATCAGCTTCTCCCGCGTCTCCGCGTCCCCGCGCCAGGCGGCCACCTCCGGCGCGAAGGCATCCACCAGCCTGCGAAGCCCGTCCTTCAGCGATTCATCCACCGCCTGCGTGGGCAGGGCTTCATGGGGCTGGGGTCCGGTGAATGACTCGCGCACCTTGCGGCTCACGAACGTGAGCGCCGTGGCGAGCCCCCGGAACGGCAGGCGCACGAACCGGTGGAAGGTGCTGCGCGCATCCAGTTCGTCGCGGAACGCATCCACCAGCACGTCCGCGGGCACGGCCTTGAGCGCCGCCTGCGCGCCAATGCCTTGCAGGTCATGCCTCAGCCGCTGTCTCAGCCGCTCCGGCTCGCGAGCCGCACGGGTCGCAGCCCGCGCCACCGCGTCCAGCTCCGAGCGCGCATCCGACAGCGATGCCTCCAGCGCCCGTGCCTTCAACTCGCGCGCATGTTCCGCCTTTCCCAGCAGCGCGGCGAGCGGCGGCCGTCCATCCAGCGCCTCCGTGGCCAGCGGCTTCAGCCCCGCCTCCACGTCCGGCTGGTGCGGCGCCAGGTAGCGCGCGAGCGGCGGGTGGCCCACGTCCTGGGCCAGCTTGTCCAGGTGACCGCGCGCCACCTCCTCGCGCGTGGCCTCGTTGTAGATGAGCAGGTACGGCTTGCCGTGGCCCACCGCCGCACGCAGGAAGTCCACCAGCGCCGCGTTCTGGTACGTCTGGCGGCTCACCACGAACACCAGCACGTCCACCGTGACGAGCAGCGCTTCGGCCCGCTCGCGGTTGTCGCGGTACACGCTGTCGAAGTCCGGCGTGTCCATCACCAGCAGCCCGCGCGGCACCGCGTCCGACAGCACCAGGTACAGCCGGCCCGGCGGTCCCGGTTCGTCCACGGGCGCCACCGTGCCGTCGGCCACCGGGACGATGTCGTAGCGCTGGGTGAGCACGTCCTTCAGCGCGCCGGTCCACGTCTCCGGGTTCGCCGCGGCCAGGCACTGCTTGGTGAGTCCTCCCTCGGGGCGCGCGGGGGACAGGGACGCCTTCGCCAGCGCGTTGAAGAGCGTGGACTTGCCGACGTTGTTGGGCCCGGCGATGGCCACGAGGAGCAGCGGGGCGTCGTCGGCGCCGGAGGCCAGGCGGGGCAGCAGGTCGCGGCGCAGGCGTTCGGCCAGGCGGCGGGCCATGTCGGCGTCAGCGCCATCGGGGAAGCGCTCGGAGGCGGGCAGGGCGTCCAGGGCGGACGCGAGGGCGGTGCGCAGGGCGCGAGGGTCCTTCATGGGCATAGGGGCCACACGCAAGACATCACGCACGGCGCAGGGTGCCCAGACAAGTGTGCGCGCACTGTCCACCGGGGACACCCCTGGAGAGGCGCGCTAGGGTGCGCCGCATGCGCTCCCTCCTCGCCTGTCTGCTCCTGTCGGGGTCCATCGCCTGCACGGCCACGCACACCAACGCGCCCGCGCCCGCCGAGGCCCATTCCGAAGGCCCGCTGCCCTTCATCCCGGATGACTACGCCCGCGCGCTCGCGGACGCGAAGGCGAAGGGCGTGCCCCTGTTCGTCGACACCTGGGCGCCTTGGTGTCACACCTGCCGCTCCATGCGCGCGTACGTCTTCACGGACAAGGCGCTGGCGAAGCACGCGGACCGCTTCGTGTGGCTGGAGCTCAACACCGACCTGACCCAGAACGCGACGTTCCAGGAGAAGTACCCGGTGGAGTTCTGGCCCACCTTCTTCATCATCGACCCGCGCGAGGAGAAGGCCTTGCTGCGCTTCGCCGGCAGCGCGACGGTGCCGCAGCTGGAGCGCCTCTTTGAAGACGGCGAGCGTGCCTACCAGGGCGGTGCCACCGGCGCGGACGCGCTGCTCGCCCGCGGCGATGCCCTCTACGGGGAGCGCAAGCCCGCGGAGGCCGCCGAGGCCCTGTCGCTCGCGCTCGCCGAAGCCCCCGCCGGCTGGTCCCGCCGGGGCCGCGCGCTGGAGTCGCTGCTGATGGCGCAGTACGGAGCGAAGCAGTACGTGCCCTGCGCGCAGAAGGCGGTGGCGGAGCTGCCCAGGGTGCCGCGCTCGCTCAACCTGGCCAACGGCGTCCTCAACGGCCTCACCTGTGCGCTGGCCATTCCCGAAGGCACCCCCGAGGCCGCGGACCTGCGCCACACGTTGGAGGCGAAGGCGCGCGAGGTGCTCGCTCCGCCCGCCATCGACATGGAGGCGGATGACCGCTCCGGCCTGTACGAGGTGCTGGTGGAGGCGCGCAAGCAGGACAAGGACACGGCGGGCGCGAAGCAGGTGGCCCAGGAGTGGCTGACGTTCCTGGAGGGCGAGGCCGCGAAGGCGCCCAACCCCGAGGCTCGCACGGTGTTCGACTCGCACCGCATGCTCGCGGCGATGACGCTGGAGCAGCCGCAGCGGGCCATCCCCGCGCTGGAGCAGAGCGAGAAGGACCTGCCGCAGGACTACAACCCGCCCGCGCGGCTCGCGACGCTGTACCGGCTGTCGGGCCGGCTCGACGACGCGCTCGCCGCGAACGACCGGGCGCTGGCGCGGGTGCAGGGCGCGCGGCGGTTGTCCGTCCTCTCCGGCCGCGCGGACATCCAGGTCGCGCGCAAGGACACGGCGGGCGCGGTGAAGACGCTGGAGGAGGCGCTGACCTTCGCGAAGACGCTGCCCGCCGCGCAGGTGTCTCCGCGTCAGGTGGAGGCGCTGGAAAAGAAGCTCGCAGGGCTCAAGACCCCGGCCGCCGTTCCGGGTGCGGCGCCGTAACACAGGCCTCCGTGTCGTCCACCCTCGCGTGCGCCCCTCATGAGGCACACGCGAGGAGATGCCGCTATCGAACAGCCTCCACCTTCGCGCGTGCTGGAGAGAAGGCGCGGCACCGCGTGTGTCATCGCTGCGCGCGAGCAGGAGCGCTCACCCTGCGGAAGCGGCGCGCGAACCCATCACGGAACCAACGGCACCGCGCGACGCGCATCCAGGTCGAACAGCTCGAAGTCCTCCGCGCGGCCTTCGCGCATGGCGCCGTCGGTGAAGACCATCACGCCTTCACCCGGGCCCGTCGTGGGTGGCGGACCGTGCGCGTAGTCCACTCGCGTCCCGTCCGTCACCAGATGTCGCAGCACCCCGTCGCGCGCGGGACCCGGTGACACCAATTCACGCACCCGCTTGTCTCGCGTGTGGCCCACCACCTGGCTCAGACTCAGCGGCAGCCGCCGGGGATCGAACCTGCGCCGGGGTGTCCCCCGCACGCGCTCCGCATCCTCGGCCGCGAGGCTGGGCCGCTGGTAGAAGATGCCCAGTCCCTCGCCATCCTTCGCATTGCCCGGATGGTGCAGCCCCGGCAGCACGAGCGGCCCGCCCTTCCAAGCGTCCACCGCCCGGTCCATCACACCGTTGAGCGCCTCCGCCACCGCGCGCGCATCCGCCCACCGCTCAGGCTCGAGCCCCACGAGCTGAAGGTCCTCACGAGTCACGCCCGCGTGCAGCACCAGCAGCGAATCCCCGGCCGCATGCGCCACGCGGAACCTCCGTGCACGCAGCAGGTGCTCCACCCACGTGCGCTGCTCATCGGTCCACGTGCTGAAGTCGCGCGCCGCCAGCTCCGCGGTCGGCAACCCGGGCCAGCGCTGGAGGAAGGCCCGCTCCGCCGCCGCGTCGGTGGCATCTGCCGCGTAGACCCGGTCCGCATCCACCTGCGCGGCGCGGAAGGTCGCATCGGTGAAGTCCGCCAGCTCCCCCACGCGTCCCAGGTCGTGGTTGCCCAGGAGCATCACCGCTTGATCCGCCGGATGGGACGCGAGCCACGCCACCAGCCGGAGCGCACTCCGGGCCACGCGCTCCCGGTCGGCCGCCGGGCCCCAGTCGAAGTAGTCACCCACGGACACCAGGCACACGTCCGGCCGCAGCCCTCCGTCCCCGTCCAGCAGCCCGTGCAGCGAGAGGATGGACAACACCCGGTCGAAGTCCGCCTGCGGGTCTCCCATCGCCACGTGCAGCGTGCGGCGCTGGCCATCCGCCGCGATCGCATGCGGCCCCTTCGCCACCGCCGCGTCGGCGCGAGCCAACGCCTTCCTCAAGAGCGCCTCGTCCATCCTTCCATCCTAGTCATGCCCGGGCGGTGCCCACCGGCGCATCAGGACTGGAAGAAGCGCGAGATGAGCGCGGACCGGCTCTCCACCTGCGCCTTGTTCAGCAGGTGCGTGACGTGCACCTCCACCGTGCGCTCCGCGCAGCCCAGGTGCAGGGCGATGGCCTTGTTCGTCTCTCCCTGCACCACGTGCTCCAGCACCTGCGCCTCGCGAGCGGTGAGCCCCCAGCGCTGGGTCAGCACCGGCAGGCGCGACGTCGGCTCCATCGGCGGTCCGGGGTCCAGCACCAGGTAGTGGTCCGGCAGCCCCTGCGTGCGCAGCGGACCGGAGGAGAACAGCGGCCCCGTGCCCGGCGGGCTCCGCAGACACTCACGCACCTGCGCCGCCAACGACTGGGAGTCCTGGTCCCACCGCGCCTGTCCCGCCTTGTTCGCGTGCATCACCCGGCCGCTGAAGGTGACGACCCACGCGGGCCGCCCCAGCACCTCCAGCGCCGCACCCAGGGCCGGACCCAACAGACCCGCCTCGCGCAGCCGCCGGTCCATGGCCATCCGCCGCTGGATGGCGGGCGTCAGCGCCTGGAGCAGCCGCTGCTCCCGCTCCGTGAAGGGCTCGGCCCGGAAGGCGCCCACCCAACCCAGCATCATGTCGCCTTCGCACACCAGCACCCGCATCTGTGCCAGGTGCTCCAATCCCAGTTGCCGGTACAGATTGGAGACGGACCCGGCCAGCTGTGTCCGCGCGTGCTCCCACTCCACTTCGGTCAATCCCAGCCGTTCCCAAAGCGGCCCCTCGCCTTCGCCGGTGATGGGCAGGGCCCGCAGGGGCTCCGTCATGCCCAGTGGCGAGAAGCGCATCGCCCGGTTGCGCTGGGCCAGCGGCGGCCGCGCGGGATCGAAATAGCCGAAGCGGCTCCCCGCCGGCGGCAGGGAGGCGTCGAAGGCCTCCGCCAGGACCGAGGACGGCTGGGGGAAACCCACGCCGTGCACGAAGGCCGTGTGATAGCGGTCCGGGCCTACATCCACGCCGTAGGCTGCCGCCCGCTCCGCGCGCAGGGCACCGCGGAGCGTGGTGAGGACCGTCGGCAGGGCCTCGGAGCCGGGCTCCAACCCCTCCAGCAGGCCCTCCATCTCCTGCAACAGGCGTTGGTCCTCGGAAATCAAATCAATCACGATTTGCTTACTATATCCGCTGGGGCCAATTGGAAGACTTGTGAGGTCGGGAGTGGAATCAGTGCTTCTTCCGCCTGTCCAGGTGGGAAGTGATTCCCAGCCCCCCGAGTCGTTTAGGACTCGCGTGATTTCCTCAATAGAAATGACTTTCGGCTGACGGCACCATGGCTTTCCGTGCCCTTCCGGGGGGGTGGGCCGACCCAGGAGTCGAAGAATCCGTGTGTGCGCGCGCCGGGCGTTCCCCCAGGAATGTCCGGCGCGCTGCCCCTTTTCTGACTCCTCCCGCCCGCCTGTCCACCACCCCACGCGCCCGGTGCCATCCAACACCCGAACGTGACGGAGCGCGGCGATGATGACCGCTCCCATCGACCGCGCCCGGAGGCCCTGACATGCCGCGTGACTACGCCTGGTACGCCCGGGCCCTGGAGGGGCGGCGGTTGCCGCTGGCCTTCGCGGACGTGGACCTCCTGGACGAGAACGCGGCGGCGTTGCTGCGGCGCGCCGGGGGCATGCCGGTGCGGATAGCCACCAAGTCGGTGCGGTGCGTCGCATTGCTGCGGCGCGTGCTCGACAAGCATCCCGGCTTCCAGGGCCTCATGTGCTTCAGCGCCGACGAGGCCGTGCGCCTGCGCGAGCGCGGCTTTACCGACCTGCTCATGGGCTACCCCGTCGTGGATGCCGAGGCACTGGCGGAGCTGTGCCGGCCACCAGCGCCCGTGACGCTGATGGTGGACTCGGCCGAGCACGTGGCGCTCGCCGCCCGGGCGGCCCGGCGGCAGGGGACACGTGCGCCACTGTGCCTGGACGTGGACCTGTCCGTGGACCTGCCGGGCCTGCGCTTCGGTGTGCACCGCTCGCCGGTGCGCTCGCCGGAGGACGCGCTGGCGGTGGCCCGGAGCATCGCGGCGGACGGGGATGCCGTCTTCCTCGCGGGCGTCATGGGCTACGAGGCGCAGCTCGCGGGCGTGCCCGACGCCGCTCCGCACGCGGGGCCCAAGAACGTGGTCATCCGCGCGCTCAAGCGGGGCTCGGTGGGCCGGGTGCACGCGCGCAGGCAGGCGGTGGTGGCCGCGCTGAAGGACGCGGGCTTCGCACCGCGCTTCGTGAACGGAGGAGGCACCGGCAGCCTGGAGTCCACGCGCGAGGACTCGAGCGTCACCGAGCTCACCGCGGGCAGTGGCCTGTACTCGCCCGCGCTCTTCGACGGCTATCGCGGCTTCCACCACCAGCCCGCCGTGGCGTTCGCCATCCCCGTCACGCGGCGTCCAGGGCCGGGCCTCTTCACGTTGCAGGGCGGAGGCTATGTGGCCTCCGGCTCGGCGGGCGTGGACAAGCTGCCCGTGCCCTACCTGCCCGAGGGCGCGAAGCTGCTCCCGCTGGAAGGCGCGGGCGAGGTGCAGACGCCCATCGCATACACGGGCCCGGTGCCGCTGCCCCTGGGCGCACCGGTGTTCTTCCGGCACGCGAAGGCGGGCGAGGTGTGCGAGCACTTCCGCACGCTGCTGCTCATCTCCGATGGCCGCGTCGTGGAGGAAGTTCCGACCTACCGGGGTGATTGGGGGTGACGGCATGACGACCGATGCGGCGAAGGTGAAGACGTGGCGCAACTGGTCCGGCGCGGTGGTGGCCCATCCGTCCGGCTTCCTCCAACCGGATTCCGTGGACGCGCTGAAGGCCGCGCTCCGCGACGCCAGTGCCCAGGCGCGGACCGTGCGCGTGGTGGGCAGCGGCCACTCGTTCCCGCCGCTGTGCGCGACGGACGAGACGATGGTGTCGCTCGAAGCGCTGCGGGGCCTGGAGTCCGTGGACGAGCGCACGCGCGAGGCCGTGGTGTGGGCGGGCACGAGCCTGCGCGAGCTGGGGACGCTGCTCGCGTCGCACGGGCTCGCGATGGAGAACCTGGGCGACATCAACAAGCAGTCGCTGGGCGGCGCGCTGGGCACGGGCACGCACGGGACGGGCGTGGGGCTGGGCATCCTCTCCACGCAGGCAGCGGCGATGACGCTCGTCACGGCGGGCGGGGACGAGGTGTCGTGCTCGGAGGACGCGTCTCCAGAACTGCTCCAGGCCGCGCGTGTGTCATTGGGCGCGCTGGGCGTGGTGACGCGGGTGCGGCTGCGGCTCCTGCCCGCGTACCGGCTGCGGCTGACGCGGCGGAACCTGGGGCTGGAGGAATGCCTCGCGGGGTTGGATGAGGCGAGGGCGCGCCACCGGCACTACGAGTTCTTCTGGTTCCCGCACTCCGACCGGGTGATGACGAAGGCGATGGACCTCACGGACGAGACCCCGCACGGGGTGGGCGTGGGGCGCTGGCTCAACGAGATGGTGATGGAGAACGCGGTCTTCGGCGCGGTGAGCCGCGCGTGCCGGATGCGGCCCGCGTGGTGCGCGCCAGTGAGCCGGCTGTCCGCGAAGCTGGCGTCGGAGGGAGTGCTGGCGGGACAGAGCCACACGCTGTTCGCCACGCCGCGCCTCGTGCGCTTCCAGGAGATGGAATACGCCGTGCCGGTGGAGCGGGGGCCGGACTGCCTGCGTGAGCTGTCTGAATACATCACGCGCGAGCAATTGCCCGTGCACTTCCCGGTGGAGTACCGCTTCGTGCGCGGCGACGACGTGTTCCTCAGCCCGGCGCACGGCGGGGACCGCGCCTTCATCGCGGTGCATCAATACCGGGGCATGCCGCTGGAGCCCTACTTCTCGGGCGCGGAGGCCATCTTCCGCAACCACGGCGGCCGGCCGCACTGGGGCAAGCTGCATACGCAGACGGCGGCGACGCTGAAACACCTGTATCCCCGCTGGGACGACTTCCAGCGCGTGCGCGAGCAACTGGACCCGGAGGGACGTTTCCTCAATCCCTATCTGAAACGTCTCTTCCTGGAGGAGCGGGTCAGCCACCCTCGGAGTGAACCCGGCAGCGCACGGCTCGCGTAGCCAAGGCCGCGGTGGAGGCGGGGGGCGCGAAGTCCGCGACGCACCCCGGGGCTGTATTTTCGCGCCGTGTCGCGTCAGACGATCCACCAACCTCTCGATAATGCACAATCCAGGGCCCGGCATGCGGTTGGCTAGGGCACTGGCTGGCGCCAGGCCCGGTGGCGCCCTTTCGAGGGGGATGGATGCGGACGAAGTCTTCGTGGAAGCGCGTGGTGACGGCGTCGATGTTGGTGCTCGCCGTGGGTTGTCGCACGCCCTCCGCGGGTCTGCGGGCCGCGGATGCCTCGGACTCGGGCAACTCTTCGGAGTCGGGCGCCTCCAGCCAGGGCGACTCCAGCCAGTCCGACTCGGGCAACTCCAGCCAGGGAGACTCCAGCCAGGGCGATTCCAGCAAGTCGGACTCGGGCAACTCCAGCGGTGGGGACTCGAGCCAGTCGGGCTCCAACGGCTCCAGCGACGAGGGCTCCAGCGAGTCGGGCTCGGGTGAATCCAGCGACTCGGACTCGGGCAACTCCAGCCAGGGGGATTCGAGCAAGTCGGACTCGGGCAACTCCTCCGGCTCCAGTGACCACAGCTCGGAAGAGGGCTCCAGCCACTCCGGTTCCAGCGAACACAGCTCCGAGTCCAGCGAGCACAGCAACGCGGGCACCAGCGAGTCGAACCAGGTGGATCAGGGCGACGACTCGCGCACGCGCAGCGAGAGCAGCAATGGCCGGGAGAATCAGCTCCTGTCGACGGCCACGGTGGCGCTGACGGTGATGGGCCTGGGCATCGTCATCTGGCAGTCGTACGAGCGGTCAGCGCGGCGCAAGGGCAAGCGGCCCTCGCCGAAGGAGGTGGGGCACGTGGCCCAGGTGTACCTGCGGGCCCGTACGCACCAGCTGCGAGAGGACCTGGCGCTGGGCGCGGGCCCGACGGTGGACGACCTGGCGCAGGCGGCGCGCATCCGCCGCGAGAACCTGGATGTCTTCGGCAAGCTTTTGCGGACGCACCGCAAGGAGCTGTTGATGATGGCGGAGGCGAAGACGCTGACGCCCGAGCGGGCCCGCGCATGGCTGGAGCGCGTGGGAGCGCTGGCGCGCACCGAGCCGCGGCTCGAAGAGGACCGGCAGGCCTTCCTCCTGGAGCAGGAAGGAGCGACCCAAGCGGCCGAGGCCCTCCAGTGAGGCCTCGAATAGCGCGGATGGGATGGCTCACGGTGCTGCTGTGGGCCGTGAGTGCGCAGGGACAGGACACCTCGTCCGAAGAACCCCTGGGCCACCTCGCGGTGCCTGCGTTCTTGAACGAGGCGTCCATGGAAACCGTCCTGGCCTCGCGGGTCGCGGCACTGGAGGCCACGGCGGGCATCGTCCTGCGCGGCGCCGCGGCGCGGGATGCCGCACTGGTCTCGGACGTGGAAGCGGGGCTCGCCGCCCTGCCTCCCGCGATGCGCCGTTCGCCCGGAGGCCGGTTGGAGTTCGTGCTCCACGCGGAGCCCGCGCCCCTGGGGCTGGGTGACGGCACGCAGGCCCGTCCCGACTGGTCGGAGCAGCGCGAGCAGTTCCACCTCTACCGCTACGCCCCCTCCGAGGAACGCCGCGCCACGCTGCGCCTGTCACGGCTCACCGACACGGAGGCCGAACACCTGTGGCGCCGCCGCGCCGTGGTGCATGCCGTGATGCAGCGCTGGGACGACGCGCGCGGCTGGAGCAAGCGTCCCCAGTGGCGCAGGCTGGACGGATGGCTGCTCCCCTTCGAGCGCCCCCTCACGTGGAAGGAGTCCGCGAGCATCACCTACGCGGGCGCCTTCAGCCGCGCCCGGGGCCAGGTCAGCGCGTCACTGGACCTCGTCACGTTCGCGGAGGAGCTGTTCGTCCCCGTGGAGTCCCTGCGCCCGGACGCCTTGCCCGAGGATGATCAGGTGCGCTGTCAGGAGCTGTCCAAGACGCGCGCCGTATCGGAGTTCCTCACGGAAGCGCGCCTGGGCACCTTGCCCGCGAAGGGTGACTGCCCGGCCTTCGACGCCTGGGCGGAAGCCGACGCGCTCTCCCACCTGGAGGTCCTGCTCGTCGCGGCCACGGGCCGGCAGCCTCAGTCCCTCTTCGGGCACCTCCTCCTGCGCCCGGTCTGGCGCGAAGGCGCCACGGTGCAGGGCCCCGGCTTCGAGCGGGTCGTGCAACTGGTGGCCCTCACCGGCATGGAGGAGAAGGGCCTGAACTATTTGATGAAGGGAATGACGGGCGGCTACAGCACCGTCTTCCTCACGGGCACCCTGGGTGACGTCACCCATGAATCGCTGGAACTGGAGCAGCGCACCATCCGCCGCTTCCGGCTGAACCTCACGCCCGGCGAATCCCAGCGCATGCTGGAGCGCATCTGGGAACTCGAGCGCCGCGGCTACCTGGGCTACTACTTCTTCACCGACAACTGCGCCGCCGCGCTCCTCTTCCTCCTCAATGGCTCGCTGGAGAACGGCCGTCACGTGAGCGCTCCCGGCATGCTGTGGGTCCTGCCCACCGCCACGCTGGACACCCTGGCGAAGACGAACGTCGTGGACGCGAACGGGCGCACGGTGCCGCTCCTGGAGCACCTCCCGGACGCCTTTGAATCCACGGGAGACCGCGCCCGCCGCGCGCTCGTCGAACAGGAGCGGCTGCTCACGAAGCTGGCCTCACTGCTTCCGCCCAACGCTCTCGCGCCCCTGCACCACGTGCACGGCCGCCTCCAGTCTCCCGAACCCGACGTGCGCCGGAAGGCCTACGGACACCTGCCGCACGCCGTGACGACGGCACTCGCTGCCGCGCCGCCCACCGCGCGCGCTGAAGCCCGCGATGCCCTGCACGCCTACGTGGCGCACGCGGTGCGCGTGGAGCGCGCGGCCGTGGATCAATCCGAAGCGGAGAAGCTCGCCATCGAACGCGAGCGCCTCATCTCCCTTGACCTGAAGGGAGAGGGCGGCGCCGCCCAGGGCGTCAATGAGAGGCAGCGCCTCTTCGAGCAGGAGGACGCCATGCAGCGGAAGCTCGCGGTGCTCGACCGCACGGCCCTGCTCCAGCAGGCCCTGGACACCGCCACCAAGCGCCTGCCCACGCCGGACGAACTCAAGACCCTGGTCCGCGCCGAGCACACCGAAGCCGCCTTCGCCGCCGCCACCGAAGCGCAGGGCGCGCTCAACGACGGACCGCTCGCGGACGTGGATCCGCGCGCCTTCCTCTCGCGAGACCACCAACAGAAGATGGAAGCGGAGGCCACCTGGGCCCGGGGCGCGCTGCGCGAATCCGGTGCGGCCCGCACGGTGGTGAGCGGCGGTGTGGACTTCCCGGAAGTGGGCGCCGCGCGGCCCGTGGTGAGCCTGCGCACCTCCGCGATGAACGAGGCCCTGGGCGACGCGCGCCTGCACGGCTTCCAGTCCAGCAGCGAGCTGCGCGTGTTGGACGGAGAGCTGTCGGTCGAGCCTCGCTGGGGCGTGCCGCGCATCCTCGGTTCGCGCCTGACGCTGGTGGGCTACCGCACGCTGATGCCCGAACTGCCCCAGCAGCAACGGACGTTCTCCGACTCGCTGGGCTGGGGCGCCGAGGCGAAGATGTCCACGGACATCGACCGCCCGTTGCCCTACCGCGCGACGGTGGAGGCGGAGGCGCTGGGCGTGGTGGCGGCCTCGGAGCGCTTCGACACCTTCCTGGCGGTGGGGTTGGGCGCCCAGGCCACGATGGCCTGGAACCAAGGGGAGACGGTCCCCACGGTGGGGCCCCGTCTGTCATTGGCCCATCGGCTGGGCCTGCCCGGTCCGGGCAACAGCGCGCTGCGATTGGAGGCCACGTACGTGCCGGCGTGGCGCACGGGCATCACGCCGGGCTTCACGCACGAGGCGGACGCGACGCTCCAGGTGGAGTGGTACCTGGGGCGCATCGCCCGCTGGAGCGTGCTGCTCACTCCCCGCGCACAGGTCCACTGGGAGGGGACACTTGCGTCGTGGGCAGGTCCTGGGAGAAGTCTCGCGAGCCTTCCGGAAGGACTGGCGCGACATCGCCTTGCGCTAGGAGTGGAGCTCCGCTGACGCGCGGCGAGAGGACGATGGGCAGCTCACCGCTGAACATCGGGCGGCTGGCCGCTCCGCAGAGGGCTCCGATGAACAGGCCGATGACGTGCAGCATCGTCCAGTTCGTCCAGCCCAGGCCGTAGAAGACGCGCACGGAGCCCACGCTGAAGACGTTGAAGGCCACGTAGAACGCGACGGGCACCACCACCGAGGCGACGAGCGCGGCGGCCATCGCCCGGCGGGGACGTCCCGCGTGGAAGCCGCCGAACGCGCCGGCCAGCAAGCCGTTGAACAACGGGATGAAGAACGTGACGGCGCTGATGAGCACCATCGTCAACACGCTCACGTCGAACCGGTTGTGCTTCCAGACGACGCTGCTCTCCTCCACGCGCATGTCGGGCGGGTTCTCCGCGTAGTCGACCCGCTTGCTCTCCAGCGGGGAGCGGCGGCTCGGACGCGCGGCGCGTTTGGATTTCTCCGGATAGGTCTCATCCATGGCGCATTGGCCTCCGTGCGGGCGGGGGAAGGACGGTGCCCGGACCCTTTGGAGATGGTGCTGGAAGCGGGCGGGTGGAAGGGCTGACGGCTCCACCGGTCCTCGAGGAGGAGGGCGCACGCCCTGCCTGCCCGCCGGGAATTTCCGCGACCCGGTGTGGGAGCGGATGCCGTACGCGGGGGCCGTAACGCATCGGAGACTTGGCGTCCGGTCGTTGGCGGCTATGCTGCCGCGCCTCCGCCGTACCGCTTCCCAGCCTGGATGGATTCCATGAGCCTTCGCCGCAACCTGCTGACCGTCGCCGTCCTCTCTTCCGCGCTGCTGTCCGGCTGCGCGCTGCGCCCGCGCTACAACGACGTCGTGCAGGCGAACGGCGCCTCCGCGCTCCAGGAGAACCAGCTCGTGGTGCTGCGCGTGACGGACGCCGCGACGGGCAAGCCGGTGAAGGGCGCCAAGGTGTTGGGCGGCGAGTACCGCAACCACCTGAACGCCGTCAGCGACGAGAACGGCGAGGTCTCCCTCAAGCTCGACCCGGGGCTGGTGAAGGAGAACCCGCTGGTGGAGGTCGTGCTGCCCAAGGGAGTGAGCGGCTACAAGCTCCAGGTGTTGCCCTCCGGTGAGGCCCCCGCGCCCGAAGGCGCCCCCATCACCACCCCGGCCCAGCCGTCCCAGGAGCCGTCCACCACGCCCGCGACGCCCGCGACGCCCGCGACGCCCGGTGCTCCGTCGGAGACCGCGGTACCGGCGAACCCCAGCACGGCCAGGTAGTTCCGGCCGTCAGGTGAACCAGCGGATCAGGCGCCTGCCCTGCAAGCGCCTGAACGCCCCCAGCCGCCGCTGGAAGTCCCCGCCGATGGTGACGAAGCGCACGCCACAGCGTCCCCGCGTGCGCTCCCCGGCGGAGCGGCGGGCCCACATGACCTGGGCCTGGAAGGGGACCTCCTCGTCCCCCAGCAGCAACGCGCCCTCCAGGAGATCGCCCGCCTTCATCGGCTGGAGCATCTCCGCGCAGAAGCCGCCCTCCGACACATCTCGCGTGTAGAGCGGCAGCATGCCGCGCAGACGGACGGCCAGGCGATGCTCGAAGCGAGGCATGGCTCGGGGGAGGTGCATGGTCGGGATTCTGACGGATTCCGTCCAAGCAGTAAAATTGCACCAATGGAAAGCGGGCGGGCGGGCAGACCCGGCGTGCAAATCCCGGGAAACGTTGAGAAATCTCCTGGGAGGAGGGAGCGGCCCATGTCGAAGGCATTCACCAAGGAAGACGGAGGCGGCGACGAGGGGCTCACCCCCGCGCGCCCACGGTCGGCGTCGGCGGAGCAGCGCTACATCACCCCGGAGGGCTACCGCGCGCTCCAGGAGGAGCTGCTGGAGGTGCAGGGGCCTGCACCCCGGGACTGGCCGGAGCTGGAAGCGGGCGTGCGCAAGCGCGAGCGGGAACGCCGGGCGCGTGAGCTCACCGCCATCCTGGAGGACGTGCGCGTGGTGGAGCCGGATCCGTTGCAGGCGGGCCGCGTCTTCTTCGGTGCGTGGGTGGTGCTGGAGGACGAGGACGGCGCGCGCATGCGCTATCGCATCGTCGGCCCGGATGAGGCGGACGTGAAGGCAGGGCGGCTGAGCGTGGAGTCCCCGCTGGCGCGCGCGCTCCTGGGCAAGGAGGCCGGCGAGTCCGTGCTGGTGGAGCGGCCCCGCGGCCCGGTGGAGTACGAAATCCTCGCGGTGGAGTACGCGGAGTCCGAAGGCGCGACGGCCGCGCCCTAATGCTTCTTCAGCGCTTCGTGGCGATGACGGTGACGAGCCGGCCGAAGGGCTCCGGCATGTCGCCCTCGCGCACCTCCACGTCGAACCCCGCCGCCTCCAGCAGGACGCGGGCGCGGGGCACGAGGAACGTCAGGTAGTACATGACGAACGGCGGCTTCCAGAGCGCGTTGCGCACGCGCATGGCGGCGTTGAAGCCCTTCGCCACCCAGTAGCCGGGGTTCAGCGCGGACGGCGGCCGGGCGGTGACGAAGACGAAACGGCCTCGCGGCTTCAGCGCCCGCGCGATGCCCGCGACGAGACGCGGCTCGTCCTCCTCCAGGATGTGCCCGAAGGCGCCGAAGCTGGTGACCAGGTCGAACGCCGCGTCGAAGGGCAGCGCCAACGCGTCCCCCCTCACGAAGTCGAGCGCCGCGATGCCCGGCGCATCCGCGAGCCTTTTCCGCGCTTCATCCAGCATGCCCTGGCTCAGGTCGAACCCGGCGACGCGCTCGCGGCACAGCGGGCGCAGCACGCGCATCGCGGCGCCGGTGCCGCAGCACACGTCCAGCGCGCTTCCCACGCTGCCGGGCGATCCCACGTGCGCGAGCGCGGCCTTGAGCACCGGATCCGGCGTGCGGAACGGCGTGTGGTCGAACTTGGGGGCGAGCAGGTCGTAGCCGTGCTCGACGGAGGTGAGGGCCTGCCGTGCAAGCTCGCGGAAGGTGGGGCCGTCGCGGTGGAACATGGGAAGAGGTGTACCCACATCCCCCCGGCCCCGCCACGGGGGTTCGAGGAGACCCGACCGGATTTGAATGTTCCGGCGGGGGCCCCGTCAGTCAGGACAAGCAACTCGGACGGAGGATGGAAGACATGGCTTTCAAGCTCGGACTCGCGACCCTGACCTTCGGTGCACTGCTGCTCGGTTCCTCCACGTCGTTCGCGGCGGACTGGCGCGGCCCGACTCAGGCGGATGCGCGCTGGGGCGGCCAGGAGCAGCACCGCGGTGGCTGGGAAGCGCCGCGGGACCAGGCGTTCCGCTACGTCGATGACGACGCGAAGACGCGCCGCTTCATGGGCTGCCGCGGCCCGAACTGCAACTACGGCCCCATGCCGCGCCCGGTGGACTCGCGCGGCCGCTACGAGCTGCAGACGGTGGAGCGCTGGGTGCCGGAGCGCTACGAGCAGGTCTGGGTCCCCGAGCAGTGCGTGTCCCGTGGCCGCCGCGGCCGCCACGTGCGCTGCACGCCGGGCTACTACGACCAGCGCTATGTGCCGGGCGGCTACCAGGCGGTGACGGAGTGGGTCTGGGTGCCGCACGCCGGGCGCCGCTGGCAGACGGTGGTCTACTACCCGTAGCGAGGATTCGGAGGATTCGAGGGACGGACGACGCAAGGGGAAGCAGGGGACGCGGGGCGGTGCCTGGAGAGGGGTCTCCAGGTGCCGCCCCGCGGTGTTTGGTGGGTGAAGGCGCCGGGTGCCTTTCGGGGGCGGGCCTGTTAGGCAGGGCCCGCATATGGGGACCGCATTCATCACGGGCGCGGGCGTGCGCATTGGAAGCGCGGTGGCTCGCGCGCTCGGCCGCGCCGGCTACGACCTGGCGCTTCACGCGAACCGCTCCATGGAACCGCTGGAGGCGCTGGCGGACGAACTGCGCGCGCTGGGCCGGAACGTCACGCTGTACAGCGGCGACCTCTCCGACACGGAGGCCGTGGACGCGCTGGGCGCTCGGGTCCAGAAGGCGCACCCCGCGCTGGACGTGGTCGTCCACAACGCGGGGCTCTACGAACGCGTGGACTTCGCCTCCGTGACGCGCGAGCAGTACCGCCGCATGCTCGCCGTGAACGTGGACGCGCCCTTCTTCCTCACGCAGGCCCTGTTGCCGTCGCTGCGCGCGGGCAGGGACCCGCTGGTGGTGCACCTCACCGACATCGGTGGGGAGCGGGCGGTGAGCCACTACGCGCACTACTCGGTGAGCAAGGCGGGGCTCGTGATGCTGACGCGAGCGTTGGCGGTGGAGCTGGCGCCGCACGTGCGAGTCAACGCCATCTCCCCGGGCGTGGTGGCCTTCCCGGAGCACTACGACGAAGCCGCGCGCCAGGACGTGCTCCAGCGCGTGCCCATGGGCCGCGAGGGCAGCGTGGAGGACGTGGCGCGCACGGTGGTGTTCCTCGCGCGCGAGGCGCCGTATCTCACCGGACAGGTCATCGCCCTGGACGGCGGAAGGAGCGCGCAGCTGTGAGCCATGAACCGGTGTGGATCCACCCCCTGGTGACCGACGCGCAGGGCCGCCCGCTGGACGTGATGGAGCTGCGCGGGCTCACGGTGGATGTCATCGTGGGCCTCTACAACCGCGAGCGTGTGACGCCTCAGCCGCTGCGCCTGGACGTGGCGCTCTTCCTGGACGCGCGGCAGGCGGCGGTGGGCGGGAGGCTGGCGAACACGGTGCATTACGGACGGCTGGCTGGAGAGCTGCGCTTCCTCCTGGATGCGTGCCGCTTCGAGCTGTTGGAGTCCGCGGCGGAGGCGGTGTGCCGCTACCTGCTGGCGCCGCCCACGGATGCCGCGCCGCACGCGCATCTGCACGCGGCCACGGTGCGGGTCACCAAGCCGGAGGCGCTGACAGGGTGGGCCATCCCGTCGCTCCAGGTGCATCGGACTTCGGAGGAGATGGTGTACCGGACGGAGGCGAAGCCCTTCGG
The DNA here is from genome assembly GCF_003611695.1 of Corallococcus carmarthensis. Lineage (GTDB taxonomy): Bacteria > Myxococcota > Myxococcia > Myxococcales > Myxococcaceae > Corallococcus > Corallococcus carmarthensis. The sequence continues at coordinate 22,542 of NZ_RAWE01000034.1, forward strand.
CCACGTGGACGTCATCCACGAGGGCGCCACCTACGGCGTGTACCGGCTGCGGGTGGATCCGGGCGGAAGCATTCCGCCGCGTGTGGACGGGCACACGGAGGGCATGGAGCTGGTGATGGGCGCGGGGTTGCTGATGCAGGGGCAGCCGGTGGGGCGGGGGATGGCGTTCCACGGACCGGGCGTCTTCGGGCACGGCTACGGCAACCCAACGGCGACCGAGCAGACGGTACTGGGCGTGTACCGGCCGCGCCTGGTGCTGTCTGAAGGGAGCGCCCCCGGGGCCAGCGCGCCGGTGGGGCCGGGCACGCTGTACTACCTGCCCGAGTAGACCCCGGGCGGCCAAGCGACGAGGGCGGAGGGTGTGCTAGCTCTAGGGGCGCCTCGCTCTTGAAGGACGCAACGGATGACCCTGGACCGGCGGATTCAGCTTTTCTTGGTGCTCGCGGGGCTGTTCATCACCTCGCTGGTGGTGGGCGACATCATCGGGGTGAAGCTGTTCGAGGTTCACCTGGGGCCCATCCCGGCGGTGATGTCGGTGGGGATGTTGCCGTTCCCGGTGACGTTCCTGCTGACGGACATCCTCAACGAGTTCTACGGCAAGAAGGTCGCGCGGTTCGTGACGTGGGTGGGCTTCTTCATGGCCATCTTCACGTTCGTGATCATCGCGCTGGCGGGCCAGATTCCGTGGGCGCCGATGACGGAGGCGAAGGGCTACAGCGGGACGGTGGCGTCGTCGTTCAACAACGTGTTTGGCGGCTCGCAGCGCATCCTGATGGCGTCGATGGTGGCGTACCTGGTGGCCCAGTTCCTGGACATCGCGGTCTTCAACCTGCTCAAGCGCGCGACGAACAACCGGATGTTGTGGCTGCGGGCCACGGGCTCCACGGTGGTGTCGCAGCTCATCGACACGGTGGTGGTGCAGTTCATCGCCTGGACGGGCGTGCTGCCGCGGGAGGTCATCTTCCGGATCATCTTCACCTCGTACGCGGTGAAGTTGCTGGTGGCCATTGGCCTGACGCCGCTCGTCTACCTGGGGCACGCGCTGGTGGAGCGCAAGCTGGGCATCGCCCCGGTGGTGCTGGGAGAGAACGGTGAGCCGGTGAACCTCGAGTCCACCAAGACCGAGCCCCCATCCGCCGCCGTGGCCTGAGCGCGAGATCGCCTGAATGAAAAGAGGGGCAGGGCTCGAAGCAGAGCCCGGCCCCCCATGGCGTCAGCCGTTTCCTACGGAACTGCGCACTGGTTGTAGTTGCTCACGCAGGTGCCAGTGTTCAGGCAGCAGATCTGCGTCGCGGTGCAATACGTGGTGTTGGACATCTCGCCCGTGGCAGGGTCCATCTTCCCGCAGGCACGGCCACCCGGCGGCGTGGGCCGGCACGCCGAGTTGATGCAGCTCTGACCGGACGGACAGCCGCTGTTGTCCTGGCAGTACAGCAGGTCCTGCTCGACGGAAGCCATGTCCGGCGCGGCGCTCTCCTCCACGCCGCCACAGCCCGCGAGCGCGCCGAAGCCCAGCGCCGCGAACATCACCAGTCCACGCAGCTTGTTCATGCTCATCCCGATTGTCCTTGTAAGGGGGGACATCGAGTCTAGGAGTCCGGGCATCGCACGGACAATGCGACCCCGGCGCACACCGTGTCTCAGCGCGCGTTCGCGGCCGGGTGCTTGAGCACCTGCATCGTGCCGCGCGTGACGCCGAACTGTTCGTGCACCGCCGCGCGCTTCACCGCCTCCGCGGGCGACAGCCGGCCCGTGAGCAGCTCCTGATACGCGGTCAGCACGCGCGTGGCCTCCTCGCGCGTCTCGCGCACGAACTCCACGCGGAACCTGCGCACTCCGCGCTCCAGCAGCCGGGGCACCAGCGACGCCGCGCTCTGCGCCTGCGCGTTGAACACCGTGTTGCGGCACCCCACGTCCACGATGACCGGGTGCTCCAATCCCAACCGGTCCTTCAGCGCGATGGCGTGCTTCTCACACGGCCGCCCGCAGGCCTTGTAGTCGCGCCCATTGGACAGCGTGTGTGAATACACGCAGTGCTCCGTATGGAACGTCGCGATGTGGTGATGCAGCGCCACCGCGAACCGGTGCGCCGGCGCCTGCTCCAGCAGCGCGAAGAGCTGGTCCGAATCCAGGTCGTGAGACACCGTCAGCATGTCCAGCCCCAACCCCAGCAGGTGCGCCGCCGTCAGCGAGTTCGTCACGTTGAGCGAGAAGTCCCCGTGCAGCACCGGCCGCGAAGCCCCCGCCGGCTGCTCCAGGAAGTGCATCATCGCGCCCCAGTGGCGCACCAGCACCGCGTCCGGCCGCAGCCGGTCCAGGCGCGTGTCGTAGCCCTCCTCGCCCGGCTTCTGCACGCGCACCGTGGCGATGGTGACGCGCAGCCCCGCCGCGCGCGCCCGCTCCACCGCCTTCTGGAGCCCCACCATCTCCATCCAATCCAGCTCCACCTCGCCCAGCCCCGCCGCGATGACGGCCTCCAACTGCGCTTCATCGCGGCACAGCGGCAGCAGCCGGGGCGCCTCCTCCGCCGGCCGCGAAGCCGCCCGCGCCAGCAATCCCTGACGCACGCCGGCCTCCACCGCCTCCGTGCTCACGGTCCGCGCGGGGCCGCGCTCCACGTCCGCCGTCAGCTCCGCCACCAGCTGCCGCCGCAGCGCCTTCAGCTCCGACACCGGCAGGTGCAGCCCCGGCGCCAGCCCGGACGCGTCCAGCTCCGCCAGGTGGAATGACGTGCCGCCCAGCGCGGCCAGCTTGTCCTTGAGCAGCGCCGCGTCCACGCCCGCGCCTCGCGACGGCGCGAGCAGCGTCGTGCCCACGGCCTCACGCGTGAACCGCCCGGTGCTCATCCGCACGCGCAGCGGCGAGCCCTCCACGCCGGACACCCACAGCGACAGCGGGATGCGGCCCTCGGGCTCACCCTCCGCGAGCAGCTCCCCCGTGCGCCGCGCGAGCGCTGGGTCGCTGTTCAGCCACACGCGCTGCCCCGGCGCCACGCGCCCCAGGTCCGGCCCGGGATGCCCGAAGCCCAGCACCCACGCGTCGCCCTCGCGTTCCACGCGGAAGATGGGGCCGCCCGGCTCGTGCTTGTCCTCCGGTGCGCCCGCGTCGAACACCACGCCCATGCCCGGACGCGGATCCACGTCCGCGGGATCCGGCTCGCCCGTCAGTGGCGCGGACACGTTGCCCGCAGGGGCCTCCGGGCGCTCGTCGCCCAGGCCCAGCGCGCCCGTCCACGGCCGGTCGTCCGGCACCACGAGCACGTCCTTGCCGGACACCGCATGCACCCGGCCCAGGTACAGCCCGCGGTGCTTCGGGAACCGTCCCTCCACCAGCGTCTGGTGGTCGGAGCCCGCCAGGAACCCGTGCGAGAAGCCCCGGCTGTACGACAGCGACATCTCCGCCAGGTCCTTCGCCAGCCGCGCTCCGTCGGGCTTCCCCGCCATCACCCCGTCCAGCCAGCGGCGGTAGCCCTGCACCGTGCTGGAGACGTACTGCGGCCCCTTGAGCCGGCCTTCAATCTTCAGGCTGTGCACGCCGATGTCCGCCAGCTCCGGCACCGCGCGCACGCCCGCCAGGTCCTTGGGGCTGAGCAGGTACTTCACCTCACCCAGGTCGAGCGTCTCGCCGTCCACCACCAGGTCGTACGGCAACCGGCAGGACTGCGCGCACTGACCCCGGTTGGCGGACCGGCCGCCCCAGGCCTCGCTCGTGAGGCACTGGCCGCTCCACGACATGCAGAGCGCGCCGTGGATGAAGACCTCCAGCTCGATGTCCGTCTGCGACGCCAGCCGGCGGATCTCCGCCACCGACAGCTCGCGCGGCACCACCATGCGCGTGAAGCCCAGGCCCGTGGCGAACCGCGCGCCCTCCGCGCTGGACAGCGTCATCTGCGTGGATGCGTGCAGCTCCAACTGGGGACACACCGCCCGCGCCAGCAGCGCCACCGCCGGGTCCTGCACGATGAGCGCGTCCACCCCTGCCCTGGCCACGCCGCGCAGCAGGTGCTCCACCACGGGCAGCTCCGGCTCGAACACCAGCGTGTTCAGCGTCACGTAGGCGCGCGCGCCCGCCCGGTGGATGAGCCCCACGGTCTCCGGCAGCCGTTCGAGCGAGAAGTTCTCCGCGCGAGCCCGCGCGTTGAAGCCTTCGTCGAGCCCGAAGTAGACGGCGTCTGCGCCACTGGCGAGGGCGGCACGCAACGACTCCAGGTCACCAGCAGGGGCGAGGATTTCGGGGCGTCGGACAGACATGCCTCCTTACCTAGCACGGCCTCCCCGGCCACTTCCGCCTTGATGCCTGTCCACCCGCCGGGAGGGCATCCGGCCCACCTGCCACCCAGCCCCGCCCGAGCCGATTCCAGGCCCGGTGTTTGGCGTGACAAGGATTCCAGTGACAAAGGTTTATCTGCTGAATGTTTGTCTTTGATTCGGCCGGTGGTATCACTTGAGGCAGGTGCGCAGGGCAGGCACCCGCCGGGGGCGGGTGGGGGATGCCATTCAGACCGCGCGCCTTCTTCCGAAAGGACTTCCCGATGCAGCGCGAGCAGGTGCCGGGGGCGGGATCCGCCTCGGGGCGGCTGGAAGCGGTGGATGCCATGCGGGGCACGGTGATGCTGCTCGTGTTCCTGTCGCACTTCGCGGATGCGTATCTCTATCCGTTGGGCGGCGAGGCCGCGCACCTGCGCGAGCGGATGAACCTGCTGACGATGATGGCCACGCCCGGCTTCATGGTCATCAGCGGCCTGATGCTGGGACTGCTGCATGCGCGCAGCCGCGACTTCGGTCCGCTGCGCACGCGGCTCCAGCGCCGGGGTCTGTTCCTGCTCACCGCGGGCCACCTGCTCATCGTGCCCACCTGCCGCTTCTGGGCGAACGAGCCGCTGTACCTGCTGCGCATCCTGCCGGTGACGGACACCCTCGGGCTGGCGCTGCTCCTGGGGCCGTGGGTTGTGACGCGGCTGAACGGACGCGCCCGCGCGGCGCTGGGCCTGGGGCTGTTCGCGCTGAGCTGGACGGTGAGCCTGTTCTGGTGGCCGGAGTCGGCCGTGGCGCGCACGCTCAAGGAGGCCTTCTTCGGCCAGCGCGAGCTGTCCGTGCTGCTCTCCAGCTTCCCGGTCGTGCCGTGGCTGGGCGTGTACCTGGTGGGCAGCATGTTCGGTGAATGGCTGGGCACGTGGGGCCGCGCGGACGTGAAGGGCGTGGGTCGGCGCTTCGAGTTCGTGGGCCTGGGCATCGCCACCTTCGGCGGTGGACTGATGGTCATCCACATCGCGGTGCACCACCTGTGGCACGGTGCGGGCCTCAACACGCTGATGGCGCTCACGTCGCAGGCGCAGAAGTACCCGCCGGGGCCCGCCTACGTCGCGCTCTATGGCGGCACGGTGCTCGCGCTGATGGGGCTCTTGATGCGCGCCGAGCAGGCCGGATACCTGTCGCGCTACCTGAAGGCGGCGAGCGTCATCGGCCGGCACTCGCTGCTCGCGTTCGTGCTCCAGTTCTACGTGTACTACGTGGGCCTCTACCTCCTGCGCCTGCACTACACGTCGCTGTGGCCGCTGCTGTTCGTGCTCACCGCCGTGCTCCAGTGGTGCGCCCTCTACGCGTGGGACCTTCGCGGCCGTGCCCGGGAGGCCAGCGCGCGCCTGCCCGCGGGCGTGCCCGTTTCCGGCGCTCGCTGAGGTAAGCGAGCAGGGGAGCGAGCGCCCTCGCGCCGGGTGGCGGACCACGGTCGGCGTCCCCACCCTTCGACGCAGGAGGTCGTGATGCTCGAGGTCGTCATCTACATGAAGCGCACCTGCCCCTATTCGAGGCAGGCCATGGACCTTCTCAACGAGAAGGGCTGCGAGTTCCAGAAGGTGGATATCGCCGCGGACGAAAGGCGGCGCGAGGAGATGCAACAGCGCTGCGGCCGTCACACGGTGCCGCAGATCTTCATCGCGGGCCGCCACATCGGCGGTTGCGATGACCTGTACGCATTGGATGAACGCGGGGAGTTGGATGCGCTCCTTGGCCGCAAGGCCCAGGACTCCACCGCTCCCTGACGCCGTCATCCGCCGTCGCGCTCGGGCCGTGTTCCTCATGCCGGGGGACACGGCCTGGGTGTCTCCAGGGCATCCGCGTCGTCCCTCCGGGCAGTGGCCGTGACCGGCCCCGCGGCGGAACTTGTCGCGCCCTGGGATGGGGCCTCCCGGTGGGAGCCTTGAAGCCCGTCCTGCGAGCGGCGCCCACCCTCCGGCACATGCGCGGGCCGCTGTCGCCAGGCCCAACCGCGCGGATTCACATTCCTGCCTGACCGCCCGGCGACCAGGCGGCGGCGATGTCCACGGCTGACGGGGAATGCCCGGCCCGCGTGGTCCCGTTGCCCGCCGACCCCGCGAGCGCACCCCCGCGCCGTGAACCCTCACAAGGAGTCCACATGCGCTTCCGCCTGACACTGACGACCATCGTCTGCGCCACCGGGATGCTCGCGGGCATCGTCGGCTGTACCGGCAAGGTCGAACCCGCGCCCGCGACAGCCACGCCTCCAGGCACGTCCAGTCCACCCATCGTCACGCCGCCCGGGCGGCCCCAGACGCCGGCCGACGCGGGGACGAGCACGGGTGCCGACGGAGGTGTCGCCACGGATGGCGGCGGCACCCCCACGGATCCGGTGGATCCACCGCCCACGGAGCCGCAGGAGCCCGAACCGCCGCCTCCCGCCGAATCGCAGTACACGCGCGTGCTCTGGGTGTCCCCCAGCGGCAACGACTCCGCGGCGGGCACGGAAGGCCTGCCCCTGCGCACGGTGGCGCGAGCCCTGTCATTGGTGAAGCCCGGTGAGGCGGTGTTCCTCCTGTCCGGCACATGGCGCGAACACGTGCAGCTGACGGAGCGGCAGGGCACGGCGGCCAAACCGCTGACGCTGAGGGCCGCGCCGGGCGCCACGGCCATCCTCAAGGGCGGCTCCATTGGTGAGACGGCGCTGGTGGACGTGAGCGGCGCGTACTGGAACATCCAGGGGCTCACGGTGGACGTGGGCGGCGAGTCCACCTTCGCGGTGATGTGGCGCGGCGCGGGCGCGCACCACGGCGTGCTCAAGGACAGCATCCTGAAGAACGGCACGGAGGGCGCGGGCGCCTACGTGACGGACAAGGCGCACGACGTCCTCATCGAGAACAACGACATCTCCCACTTCGACCAGGGTGACGTGGACAGCCACGGCGTCGCGGTGCAGACCTCCGCGAGCAACGTGGTGGTGCGCGGCAATGACATCCATCACAACTCCGGCGACGGCGTGCAGTGTCTGGGGCCGGAGGGCGGCGCCACCAACCCGGGCACGCCGTTCGACAACCTGCTCGTGGAGAACAACCAGCTCCACGACAACCGGGAGAACGGCGCGGACATCAAGACGTGCACCCGCGTCACGCTGCGCGGCAACACCGTCTACAACCACCGCGCCGTGTCCACCTCCGCGGGCGAGGGCATCCTCGTCCACATGTCCCCGTCCGACGTCACGCTGGAGGACAACGTCTTCTACGCCAACGCGCGCGCCATCCAGATTGGTGGCAACCGCGAGGGCGCGCCCCCCACGCGCGTCATCCTGCGCCGCAACGTCATCCATGACGGCCTGGGTGCGGCGGATGGGGAAGAAGGCACCGGCATCCGCATCGACGCGTCCGTGGACGTGAAGGTGCAGCACAACACCGTGTGGAACCTGAGCGGCGCGTGCCTCATCTTCGGCGCGGGCTCCAACGGCTCGAGCCAGGGCCTGGACGTGCGCAACAACATCTTCGCCGGCTGTGGCATCGCCGCGCGCGGTGGCTCGGGCCGGAGCGGCGCGGTGGTGGACGGCAACCTGTACTACCGGAGCGGCGGCGCGGTGGCCTTCAACCTGGATGGCGCCGCCGTGAGCCTGGCGGACTGGCGCTCGGAGGCAGGCCTGGACAAGCGCTCCCAGGAGCGCGCCCCCGCCTTCGTCGACACGGGCGCGGACGACTACCAGCTGGCGGCGCAGTCCCCCGCGCGCGAGGCGGGCCTGTCGCTGGGGCTGCCCTTCTGCGGCTCGGCGCCGGACCAGGGGGCCTTCGAGTCAGGCTGCCCCTGACCCCCCGGGTTGTGTAGACTCCGGGGCCCCTCGCTCCGGAGTCCTGCGCCCCGTGTCGGCCCCGTCGGAACCCGCCTTCGGCATCGTCCTGGTCCCCCCGGGGTCGGTGGCCCGCGAACCCTTGAACGCCGCCGCCGAGCGCGCGGGTCTGCGCGTGGTGGACAACCCGGACGACGCCTCGCTGGCGCTGGTGGACCTCACCGCGCCCGGCTGCGGCCCCGCGGTGGTGGAGCTGCTCACGTCCCTCAACGGGCCGCACCTCACGCTCATCGCGGTGGTGTCCCCGGAGCCGCGCGGCTTCGCAGCCGTGGACACGCTGCGCCCCGCGGACATCGTCACCCACCAGGGGCTGCCGCACGAGCTCACCTGGCGCCTGCAGCGCGCCGCGGAACGCCACCGCGAGCGCGAGGAGCAGGCCCGCAGCCAGACGGACCTGGCGCTGCTGCTGGAGCTCACCGCGGACTACGCGGAGAGCTCCGACGTGGAAGCGCTCCTGCACGGCGTGACGCGGCGCCTCGCGGAGCAGCTGGACATCGCGCGCGCCACGCTGGTGATGGTGGGCGGCGGCGTGGACGAGGGCGTCATCGTCGCCGCCAGCGACGACCCGGGCATGAAGGACCTGCGCATCGACCTGGCGCGCTACCCCGAAATCCGCGAGGTGGTGCGCACCGGCAAGCCCGTCGTGATGCAGGAGGCCGCCACGCACCCGCTGCTGGGCGACCTGGAGCGCCGGGCCGTGGCCGCGCGAGGCATCCACGCCATCGCCGCGCTGCCCCTGCCCATCCGGGGTCAGGTCCGGGGCGTGTTGCTGCTCCGCGCGGCCGGCCGCAGGCGGGCCTTCAGCACGCGCGAAATCGACTTCCTCACCACGGTGGCCCACGCGACGGCGGTGGCACTCCGGAGCGCGTCGGTGCTCCAGTCCGTGCAGACGGCGCGCCTGGCCGCGGAGGAGAAGGCCGCTTCGTTCAAGCCCTACCAGCTCTTCTTCGCCCACGTGAGCGAGGGCGTGGCCATCCTCGACGACGAGGCCGCCGTGCTGTCGCTCAACCCCTCTGGCGCGACGATGCTGGACACGACCGCCAGCGAGGCGCGCGGCAAGCACCTGAATCAAATCACCCAGCCGGTGGACGACGGCGTGCTGATGGAGCTGGTGACGTCCGCGTCGCGCGGCGAGGCGCGCATGGGCGTGGACGTGGTGGTGCGCACGCCCGCGGGCCGCTGCCTCACGCTGTCCATGTCCGCCGCGCCGCTGCGCGACGAGGACGCGGCCACCATCCTGTCCTTCCGCGACGTGACGCACGCGCGCAAGCTGGAGGACGAGCTGCGCAACACGAAGGACTTCCTGGAGCGGCTCATCGACTCGTCGGTGGACGCCATCATCGCGGCCGACCTGAAGGGGCGCATCATCCTCTTCAACAAGGGCGCGGAGGCCATGTGCGGCTACACCGCGCAGGAGGCCCAGGAGAAGCTCAACGCGCTCCAGCTCTACCCGCCCGGCGTCGCCCAGCGCATCATGGCCCAGCTGCGCGGGCCGGACATGGGCGGCAAGGGCCGGCTGTCGCTCACGCGCCAGGAGCTGATGCACCGCTCCGGTGAGCGCGTGCCCGTGAACATGACGGCCTCCATCGTCTACGAGGGCGGCCGCGAGTCCTTCAGCGTGGGCATCTTCACGGACCTCCGGGACCGGGTGCAGCTGGAGCGCAAGCTGTCGGACGTGGAGAACCGGCTGGAGGAGAGCGAGAAGAACGCCGTCATCGTCGCGCTCGCCGGCACCGCGGCGCATGAGCTCAACCAGCCCCTTACCTCCGTGATGGGCTACGCGGAGCTGCTCAAGCGCAAGCTCAAGGAGGAGGACTTCGCCTGGAGGCCGGTGGACATCATCTACCGCGAGGCGGAGCGCATGGCGGAGATCGTCCGGAAGATTGGGAAGATCACCCGCTACGAGACGAAGTCGTACGTGGGAGCGCAGCAGATCCTCGACCTCGACAAGGCCAGCTCCCATGAAGAGTGAGGTCCGCGCCGTGCGTCCGTCCGGAACCCTGGCCCCCGACGCCTTCCAGGCCTTCTTCGACGCGCTGGACGAGCCCGCCGCCGTCTGCGACGTGTCCCTGCGCATCGCGGCCGTGAACCCCGCGCTGCGCCGCTTCTGCGCGGCGCACGACATCTCCGTGGAAGTGGTGGCGGAGGCCCTGGCGAGCGCCATCGCGCCGGAGGACGGGCAGTCCCACGAGGTCGACCTCGTGCTCCAGAGCGGCACCTCGCTGGTGCTCACCCTGTCGCGCCGCGCGGACACCGTGGCGGTGCGCGCCCGCGTGGACACGGAGATCATCAGCGGCCGGCTCGTGGTCGCGGAGCGGGCCCTGCTGGAGCAGGCGCGCACCGAAGGCGTGCTCCTGGACCTGGGCCGCAGCGTCGCGGAAGCAGGCGGCGAGGAAGAGCTGGTGGCCGCGGTGGCGCGCGGCGTGAAGGAGCTCTTCCCCGGCCGCGCCTTCTGCATCCGCATCGTGGACGCGCGCACCGGCGGCCTCACGTCGCTCTACGCCGAAGGCCGCCTCAAGGAAGGCGCGCACGAACCGCTGGTCCTCTTCCAGCGCTCCGTGGAGAAGACGAACCTGACCGTGACGGCGCTGCCGCAGGGACGGGTGTCCATTTCGGAAGAGGTGCCGCTGCTCTTCCACGGCAGCACCCGCGCGGTGAGCGCGCCCCTGGTCGCGAGCGGCCAGCTCTTCGGCGCCATCAACATGGAGTACCCGGAGGGGCTGGACGCGGACCCCGCGCACGACGAGCGCGTGCTGCTCCAGCTGGCCAGCCAGGTCGCCGTGGCGGTGAAGAACGCGAAGCTCATCGACGAGCTGACGTTCGTTCGCAAGTACCTGGAGGAGCTGCTGGAGAAGGCCAACGCGCTCATCCTGGTGGTGAACCGGGACAAGCAGGTCGTGGTCTTCAACCAGGCCCTGAGCGCGCTCACCGGCCTCTCCAAGGAGCAGGTGTTGGGGAGGGACTTGTCCTCGCTGGTGGCGGACAGCGAACAGCTGCGGCTGGCGCCCGTGCTGGCGGCGGCCATGCGCGGCGAGTCCGTGAACAACCTCGAGACGCGCCTGATCACCCGCGACGGCGGCGAGGTGCGCGTGTCCTTCGCCACCTCCTCCATGCTCACCCAGCCCGGCGAGGTGGAGGGCGTCATCGCCATTGGCCAGGACGTCACGGTGGTGAAGGAGCTGGAGAAGCGCATCATCCACGCGGAGAAGCTGGCCTCCATCGGGCAGCTCGCGGCCAGCGTGGTGCATGAAATCAACAACCCCATGACCGCGGTGGCCACCTACGCGGACGCGCTGCTCCAGCGCTCGCGGATGACGCCGGGCGCGAACCCCGCGGACCAGGAGAAGCTGAAGAAGATATTGGAGAGCAGCCACCGCATCCTGCGCTTCACCCGCGACCTGGTCAGCTACGCGCGGCCCGCGCAGGACCGGCCGGAGCGCGTGTCGCTCAACGCCGTCGTGGACATGGCCGTGGGCTTCTGCGAACACGTCGTGTCCCAGGCCCGCGTCAGCGTGCAGCGCGAGTACGCGAGCGACGTGCCGCCCCTGGCCGCCGTGCGCGCCAACCTGGTGCAGGTGTTCGTCAACCTCATCACCAACGCCTGCCACGCCATGCAGCCCGGCGGACAGGTGCACCTGAGCACCGTGCAGGACGGCACGGAGGCGGTGGTGCGCGTGCGCGACACCGGCACCGGCATCGAGCCGCGCAACCTGTCGCGCATCTTCGAGCCCTTCTTCACCACCAAGCCGGAAGGGCGCGGCACGGGCCTGGGCCTGTCCATCTGCCAGGGCATCGTGGAGAACCACGGCGGGCGCCTCACCGTGGAGAGCACGCTGGGGCAGGGCACCACCTTCACGGTGCGGCTGCCCCTGGCCGCGGACTGACGGGACGTCGGGGTGCCGCGCTTCAGCCCTCGCCGCCCTCGTCGTCCAGCTCGCGCCGGAACTCCTCGTTCGTGAGCAGGCCCTTGCGCGCCATGATGCGCATCAGCGCCCAGAAGCGGCGCTCCAGCTCCTCCAGCCGGTCCGGCTCCTCGCGCGCCGCCTGGCCGAAGAGGTAGTCCAGGTCGTCCAGCACGCCGCCCCCGGACGACGGCGCCCGCGCCTTGCCCTTGTCCGCCGTGCCCGCCGCCGCCGCGCCGCCGCTGCGCTTGCGCTTCGCCTGCTCCTCGCGCTCGCGGATGAGGTCCGCCAGCGACGTGCGCTGCGTCTTCTCCGCCGCCGGCAGCTCCTCGCCGACGATGACCTCCTCGTCGTCGTCCGCCACGGCCGGGCGCGCGGGAGGCGGAGCGGCTCTTGCAGGCGGACGCGCCGGGGTGGGGCGGGGGCCCGTCGCCACGGGGACCTTGTGGTAGTAGCGCAGGATGGCGCCGCGCACGGCGGACAGCGCCGTCACCCGGCCGCTGACCTTCATGCCGCTGGTGAACTCGATCTCCTCGATGGCGGTGATGTTCAGCGGATCCGCCATGGCCACCACCAGCTGGCGCCGGCCGGCCACGGTCTCCAGCGCGTAGGGGAACAGGTCGTGCTGTTCGCAGAAGCGCGCGCGCAGGAAGTGCACCGCCGCCCAGTCCGGCGTGATCGCCGCCAGGTCCACCTGCGGCATCTCCAGGGCCTCACTGAGCGCCTGGGCGAGCGTGGCCTCCGTGATGGCGCCCTGACCGATGAGCGTCACGCCCAGCCGCTGCCGCGTCTGTCGCTGCGCCGCGAGCCCCGCCTCCAACTGGGCAGGGGTGATCGCACCGCGTTCCACCAGCAGCTCACCAATGCGCTTCCGGGCCATGGTTTCCCCGCCTAGCACGGCACTCGAAGGTGCCCAAATCGCTGGCACGCCCGTTGCGCAAGCCGCTGGAAAGGGCCTGTCATGTGCCCTGTGGAGCGACTTGGCAAGCCGCGAGCCAACGCAAAATTCCTGTGAGATTTCAGTAACTAACGCTGAGGGTGCCTGCCTTGACACGCCTGGGAGCGGTTCCTAGACTCGGCGCCACCGTGATCCAAAATTCCTGCCGCTGACCTGGGTGGATGTCCACCCGGCCGGTAGCAGTGCGAAGTGGCCCGCAAGCGCGTGTCGCTCCGCCCATCTGGAGGCATTCCGTGATGAACCTGGGGTTCGCAGCCAATCTGTCCGTCCTCGCCAACGCCGCCGGCGGCAATGAGACCTTCTTGCAGGAACTGGGGCGCCGCTGGGAGTCCGGTCAGGCCGGTATGTACCCCATCGCGGTCTGTCTGGTGGTCGCGCTCTCCATCATCATCGAGCGCAGCATCGTCCTGTTCGGCAAGGCCTCCATCAACAAGGAAGGCTTCCTGCGCGGGCTGAAGAAGCACATCTACGCGGGCGACCTGGACAAGGCCATCAACTACGTGGCCGGCCAGAAGAACACGCCGCTGACCAACGTCATCAAGGCCGGCCTGATGAACGTGCCCAAGGGCCAGGAAGAGGTCCAGGCGGCGCTCGACGAGGCCAGCCTGCGTGAGACGCCCCGCCTGGAGGCGCGCACGGGCTACCTGGCGATGCTCGGCAACGCGGCGATGCTCGCGGGCCTCCTGGGCACGGTGAACGGTCTCATCACCTGCTTCGAGGCGGTGGCGAACGTGAACCCGGCCGACAAGGCGACCATTCTGGCGAACGGCATCTCGGAAGCCATGAACTGCACGGGCTTCGGTCTGCTCACGGCCATCCCGGCGCTGATCGCCTTCTCCGTGCTGATGGGCCGCACCCAGGGCCTCATCAACGACATCAACGAGACCAGCGTCTCCGTGCTGAACCTCATCGTGGCCAACCGCGACAAGTTCAAGAACCTGAACATCCCGGCCTCCGCCCACGCGCACGCCGAGGAGTAGTCCTCCTCACTGCGGCGCCGGGTTGGAACCGGATGTACCGGCGCGTTGTCTGGACGCCCCGAGGCATGGGGAGCACCGGCAGGCGCGCCTTTCCTTCGCAGTCTTCTTGAAACGTCGTTCGTGCGCGAAGAGCGCGGTAGAGCAGGGAGGTAGGCGCCATGGCCGGCGGAATGGATCTGGGCACCGGTGGGAAGGGCGGCAAGAAGCCGCTCGATACCGCCATCAACATGGTGCCCTTCATCGACCTGATGGCAGTGACCATCAGCTTCCTCATCATGACGGCGGTCTGGACCCAGATTGGCCGTCTCCAGGTGTCGCAGGCCGGCGGGGCCTCCACGGACGAGCAGCAGGAGGAGGAGAAGACCAAGACGGTCCAGCTCACCCTCCTGGTGTCGCCCACGGAGATGCGCCTCACCGCCGACCAGAGCGCCTTCGACCCCATTCCCCTCACCCGGGATGACAAGGGCCGGCCGGACCTGACCAAGCTGGTGGCGCGCTTCAAGGAGTTGAAGGCGCAGCTGCCGGACCAGTCCGCCATCACCCTTCAGACCGAAGACCTGGTCCGCTACGAGGACCTGGTCCGCATCATCGACGAGTGCATCGGCTCCGGGTTGCCCCAGGTGTCGGTCTCCGCGGCGATGGGCTAACAGGAGAGCACCCAAGCCATGGGCATCAAGGTTCCCGGTAAGCGGTACGGCAAGCGGCTGGAGCACTCCAAGGTCTTCGGCCACGGCGGTCACGGCAAGAAGAACGGCAACGCGGACCTGCTCATCACCCCGCTCGTCGACATGTTCGTCATCATCGTGCTCTTCCTCATCGCGAACTTCTCCGCGACGGGCGAGGTGCTGATGATGACCAAGGACATCGTCCTTCCCGAAGCGGTCAACGTGAAGGAAGTGGAGATGCACCCGGTGGTGATGGTGTCCAACGACCAGGTCAGCGTGTCGGGCACCATCGTGGGCCGGGTGGAAGACCTCACCAAGGACGAGTACCTCAACATCCCCGCGCTGGAAGAGAAGCTGCGGGACATGAAGAAGCAGTTCGAGGACCTGCACTCCATGGCCGGTGGTGGCGAAGCCTTCAAGGGCGACGTGAACATCCAGGCCAACAAGGACGTCCAGTTCAAGGTCATCAAGCGGGTGATGTTCAGCTGCGCCACGGCCGGCTACAACAACATCAACTTCGCCGTCATCCAGGCCGGTGGCGCCGCGGCCGGTGAGAAGACCGCCGCAGCCACCCCGTAAGGAACAGCTTCGCGGCGGATCCCGGCCGGTTCCGGGATCCGCGCTTTACAAAAGACGCCCTGACCCTGCATGGGTCGGGGCGTTCGCGTTTTTGAAAGAAAGGCTCTTCGCCGTCATGCGCCTGCGCGCCGTGCTCTTCGACCTGGATGGGACGCTGGTGGACTCGCTGGGGGACATCGCCACGGCGATGAACCACGCGCTCGGGCAGCACGGCCTGCCGCCGCACCCGGAGGCCGCCTACCTGCGCTTCGTGGGGGAGGGCGTGGCGAAGCTCGCGGAGCGGGCCACGGGCGGCGCGGCGCCTTCGCTCCAGGGGCAGGTGCTGTCCACCTACCACGCCTACTACGACACCCATCTCTTCGACCGGACGCGTGCCTACCCGGGCGTGGAGGACGCGCTCGTGGAGCTGGCGGCGGAAGGCGTGCGGCTGGGCGTGCTCAGCAACAAGTCCGACGACTTCGTGAAGCGGCTGGCGGCGCGGCTCCTGCCGGGCGTGCGCTTCACGGCTGTGTACGGCGAGCGGCCGGGCATCCCGCGCAAGCCGGACCCCACCGCGGCGCTGGCCCTGGCGGCGGAGCTGGGCGTGGCGCCGGACGCGTGCGGCTTCGTGGGGGACACCTCCGTGGACATGGACACGGCGAAGGCCGCGGGCATGTACGGCGTGGGCGTCACCTGGGGCTTCCGCACGGCGGCGGAGCTGCATGCGCACGAGGCGCGCGCGGTGGTCTCCTCGGCGGGCGAGCTGCTGGCCGCGCTGCGCACCGCGGCCCCCTGAAAGCAGCAAGGGCCGCCTCCTCAAGTGAGGAGGACGGCCCCTGTTTCACCGCGCGGTGGCTTCGTTTCTCAGGCCGCCACGGCGAGCTTCGACTGCTCGGCGACGGCGTCCGCCGCGGGCTGACGGCCCAGCAGCTTGAGCATCCGGTAGTGCGACGCCACGGCGCCCCGGAAGGTCACCGCCTCGATGTAGGGCAGGCCGTGCTCCTGGGCGGTGGCCTTCACGATTTCGCTCAGGGCGGGGTAGTGGATGCTGCACACCTTGGGGAACAGGTGGTGCTCCACCTGGAAGTTGAGGCCGCCCACGTACCAGCTCAGCAGGCGGTTCTTGCGGGCGAAGTTCGCGGTGGTGCGCAGCTGGTGCACCATCCACGCGTCCTCCACCTTGCCGTCCGTGTCCGGCACGGGGAACTCCGCGTTCTCCACCACGTGGGCCAGCTGGAAGACGATGCCCAGGATGAAGCCCGCCGTCATGTGCATGGCCAGCTGCCCCACCACGAACTGCCACCAGGTCACGTCCAGCACCAGCCACGGAATCACCAGCGTCCAGCCGTAGTACACGGCCTTCATCGCCAGCAGGCGGGCCCACTCGGCCGGCGCGTGCTTCTTGTCCTTGTAGGGGCCCAGGTCCTTCTGGAAGAAGTACTTGTAGTCCTTGGCGAACACCCAGAAGACGGTGGTCAGCGAGTAGGCCACGAACGCGTACAGGTGCTGGAAGCGGTGGTACGCCTTCCACTCGCTGTGCGGCGACAGCCGCAGCTGCGGGCTCACCGTCAGGTCCTCGTCCATGTTCTGGATGTTGGTGTAGGTGTGGTGCAGGACGTTGTGGGTGATGCGCCACATGTAGCTGTTCGCGCCAATCAGGTCGAACGCCAGGCCCACCACCCCGTTCACCCGCGCGTTGTCGCTGTAGGAGCCGTGCACGCCGTCATGGCCGATGCAGAAGCCGATGCCCGCGATGGCCACGCCCATCAGCACCGCCAGTCCCAGCATGCCCCAGGCGTTGAAGTGGCCGCTGAGCAGCAGGCCGTAGACGCCCGCCGTGAAGCCCAGGATGGACAGGGCCTTCACGTACATGGCCTTGTTCGCCCGCTGCGAGAGGTTCCGGGTCTCGAAGTATTCAGAGACGCGGCGCTTCAGGTCCTCCGCGAAGGAGGCATCTCGCTGGCCAAAGGTCACACGGGTTGGGTTTGTCACTGGGAGGGACGCCTCGCGGGAGGGGAACGGCGGGAGGTGCTGCGGGACCGGGCGCCTACGATAGGACACGTCCGGGTGGAAGTGTTCAGGGCTGGAAACTATTCCGGAACACCGCGGGCCCCTGGAGGTGTCACCCCTGGCCGCCTGGAGCGTCAGCCAGCAGGAAATGCACCGCCCCGCGAAGGCGTTTCACCGCCAGATCGAGGTTGTTACCTTCGACGACGTGAGGTGGACCGGGAGTGGTTCCCGGCTCGACTTCATGGCTGTTCAGGGCTAAGGCGCGGTCTTCGCCCCAAAATTCGGGGGCGGGCAGTCCGGCGATTTCGCAGGGTTGCCAGTGGGACAAGGAAGCAGATCATGGCAAGTGGTACGGTGAAGTGGTTTAATGATGCGAAGGGTTTCGGGTTCATCACGCAGGACAGCGGTGGTCCGGACGTGTTCTGCCACCACACGGCCATCGTTGCGGATGGGTTCCGCACCCTGGCTGAAGGCCAGAAGGTGGAGTTCGACGTGAAGAAGGGCCCCAAGGGGCTCCAGGCGGAGAACGTCCGCCCGGTCGGCTGAGCCTTCCGGCTCGGCTGCTTTTCACGCATCCACGAGGTCCGGCCTTGAAGGGGCCGGGCCTCTTTTTCGGTCAATGTTTCCCAGGAGGTTCCATGCAGGGAAGGTCCACGAAGCGGCAGAAGGAGATGGCGCGCCAGCAGAAGCAGCGCGAGAAGGACGCCAAGAAGGCCGAACGCAAGACCGAGAAGGATCAGCGTCCGGCCCGCGGGCCGGGCGAAGAGGATCCCGACATCGCCGGCATCGTCCCGGGCCCGCAACCGCTGCCCGACGCGTTCAACACCTGAGTTTGATGAAGCAACACCGCCCCGGCCCATGAGGGCACCGGGGCGGCGGTGGGCGAGGGGCCGGTGGGCCCCTTTTTCATGTCCGCGCTCCAAGGGCGCGCGGGACTAACCCACGCCGTATCTCATCCGCTCCTTGTCCTCCGCGCGGTTGTACGCGGTGGCCGCGGCGATGACGTGGCACACCCAACCGAGGAGGCCGCCCGTGCCCAGCCAGAAGCCGGGCGTGATGATGAGCCAGAAGACCCCGCGCAGGATGTCACCGTTGTAGATCTGCCCCACGCCGGGGATGAAGAACGACAGCAGCGCAGCAAGACCGGGACGCGACATGAGATTCGTTCCTCCTTGTCCCTCATACGGTCCCGAAGGGTGTCCATTGCATCGCCCGCCGGACACCGCCTGCCTGCCGGGCGGGCCTCCCTGCGGATGGGGTGCAACGTCCTGCTGTCCCCGCTAGCATGACGCATGTTCCTCCGGCCCTGGCATCACGGCCCTGAAGGGACGGGGGGGGAGTCATCATCCAAGGTCGTTCCCAGGCCCGTGTGGCGGCGTTCCCGGTCCGGGGCCTCGTGGAGGTCCTTGCGCTGGCGGCGGTGTATCTGCTGGCCGCGCGGGTGGCGCTGTCGCTGGCCGCGGAGCAGAGCCACATCTGTCCCGTGTGGTTGCCCTCGGGCGTGGCGCTGGGCGGGCTCCTGCTGCTGGGCGTGTCGCGCTGGCCCGCGGTGGCGCTGGGCGCGGGGGCGGTGGCGTACGCCATGGGCGTGACCCCGGGCGTGGGGCTGGCCGTGGTGCTGGGCTCCACGCTGGAGGCGGTGCTGCCCGCGCTGCTGTTCCGGCGGATGGAGGGCGCGCGGGAGCTGCACCGCGTGCGCGACGTCGTGTGGCTGGGCGCGGGCGCGGGGCTGGGGGCGCTGCTGGGTTCGGGGCTGGGCACGCTGGGGCTGGTGCTGGGCGGGATGGTGTCCACCACGCAGTGGGGCCCCTCCGGCTGGCTGTGGTGGATGGCGGACCTGCTGGGCATGCTGCTGGTGACGCCCGTGCTGCTGCTGCGCAGGCCCCGGCGCGCGGAGCGCTCGTGGGAAGCGCTGCTGATCCTGGCGCTGACGGCGGCGGTGTGCGTGGGCGTCTTCGCCTTCCCGCGGCCGGGCTCCGGGGCGGCGCACGCGCTGACGTTCCTGCTCTTCCCGCTGATGGCCTGGGCGGCGCTGGGCTTCGGGTTGCGGGGCGCGGCGCTGTCCTCGCTCTCCATCGCGCTGGCGGCCATCGCCGGCACCTCACGGGAATTGGGGCCGTTCTTCACGGCGGACCTGCCGCACCGGGGGCTGGTGGTGCTGCAGCTCTTCATCGGCATCACCACGCTGACGGGCCTGCTGCTCGCGGCGGCGCGCGCGGAGCGCCGTCAGGCCGTGGAGCTGCTGGAGCTCTTGGCCACCACCGTGCGCGCGGTGCACGAGGGCGTGCTCATCTGCGAGGTGCGCGAGTCGGGCGAGCTCCACACCGTCTTCGCCAACGAGGCCCTGTGCGCGCTGGTGGGCCGGCGGCGCGAGGAGCTCGTCGGCGCGGCGCCCGGAGACCTGCTGGTGTCCGGCGACGGCGGAGACCGGCAGCGGCTGGCGGAGGCGCTGCGCGAGGAGCGCTCGCTGCGCGCGGAGGTGGCGCTGACGCGGCCGGATGGCACGCGGGTGTGGAGCGAGATGCAGCTGTCCCCGGTGCGCGCCAACGGCCAGGCCGTGACGCACTTCGTGGCCACCCACCGCGACGTCACCGCGACGAAGGAATTGCAGGCGCGGCTGGTGGCCGCCGAGCGCGTGGCGGCGGTGGGCACGCTGGCCGCGGGCGTGGGCCATGAAATCAACAACCCGCTGGCCTACCTGGCGCTGAACCTGGAGGCCGCCCGGCGCGGGCTCGCGGCGCAGGGCGCGGCGGCTCCGGAGGCCGTGCGCGACGCGCTCTCCAGCGTGCGCGGGGCCCAGGAGGGCGCGGAGCGCATCCGCCTCATCGTGAGGGACCTGCAGGTGTTCAGCCGCGAGGGCGCGCCGGAGCGCGGACTGGTGGACCTGAACGCGCTGGTGCCGCCCGCGGTGCGCGTGGTGCTGCATACCCTGCGCTCGCGCGCGCGGCTGGTGGAGGACTTCGGCCCGGTGCCCCGCGTGCTGGGCAGCGAGGCGCGGCTGGGCCAGGTGCTGCTCAACCTGCTGGTGAACGCCATGCAGGCCATCCCGGAAGGGGACCCCGGCCGCCACGAGGTGCGCGTGCGCACCGGCACGGACGCGTCCGGCCACGCGCGCGTGGAGGTGGAGGACACCGGCGGCGGCATCGCCCCGGACGTGCTGCCGCGCATCTTCGACCCGTTCTTCACCACCAAGGGCAACGACGAGGGCACCGGCCTGGGGCTCGCCATCTGTCAGCAGATCGTCCGCACGCACGGGGGCGAACTGCGCGTGCACAGCGTGCCGGGCCAGGGCACCACCTTCACGCTGCTCCTGCCGCCCGCGCCCGTGCAGAGCGCGGGGAGTCCGCCGCTGCATGCCGTGGCGCGCGGCGCGGGGGATTCAGGGCCGGGGACGGCGGCCTCCGGGCGGAAGGGCCGCGTGCTCATCGTGGACGACGAGCCCCGGCTGGCGCAGTCCATGCGCCTCTTGCTGGAGCCTGGCCACGAGGTCGTCACCGTCACGCGCGGCGAGGACGCGCTGGCGAGGTTGGCCGCGGGCGAGTCCTTCGACGTGGTGCTGTGTGATTTGCAGATGCCGGGCATGGACGGCATCGCGGTGTACCGCCGGCTCCAGCAGGAGGCGCCCGCGATGGTGCAGCGGGTGGTGTTCATCTCCGGCGGAGCGTCGTCGCCCGAGGCGCGAGCGTTCGTGGAGACGGTGGCCCACCGGGTGCTGGAGAAGCCGGTGCGCCCGGACGTGCTGCTGGCCACCGTGGAGGCGGTGCTGGAGGGCAGCCCCCCGGAGGTGACGCCGCGCGGCGCGGTGGGCGGTACGCGCCGCGGCTAGGCGCGCGTCAGACGCGCAGCCACTTGCGGGCGGTGGGGCCGAAGAAGCGCACCACGCTGCCCACCAGGAAGAAGCGCACCGAGCGGCCGATGACGGACGCCAGCAGGAAGCGCTCCAGGGGCACCGACACCAGGCCGCTGCCAATGGCGACGATCTTGAACGGCGTGGGCAGGATGGAGCACAGCAGCGCCAGCACCCAGAAGTTGCGCCCCAGGAGCTCGCCCACCGTGCCGGACACGCCGAAGCGGTCCACGCGCACGTCCAGGTCGATGTGCAGCAGCTGGGTGATGCCCTCGCCCAGGCCCGCCCCCAGCCCATAGCCGATGAGGCCGCCCACGAGGCTCGCCAGGGTGCCCAGGAGGCAGTAGCGCACCCACTTCTTCGGCTGGGCGAGCACCATGGGCACCAGCACGGCGAAGGGCGGGATGGGGAAGATGGAACCATCCACCACCGACACCGCCATCATCGTGGCGAGCGCATGCGGGGTGGAGGCGGCGGCCTCCACGCGCAGGTACAGCCGGCGGTACCAGGACAGCTTCGGGGCGTCAGCGGCCGGGGAGGCCGGGGCGGGAGGCGAGGAAGGCTCTGTAGGAGACATGCGGGGGCGCACCCTAGCGGAACCGGGAGCCCTTGCCACCGGGCCCCCGGGCCCGGATGCCTGCCTGATTGGAATGCGCCCCATGCCCCGGGGGCTTACACACGGGGGAAGGGTGACCATGACCGCACAAGAAACCGTGGAACGCGCCGCCATCGCGCTGAAGGTGTTTCCCCTGCCGTCGGCGGTCCTGTTTCCGCACACCGTGATTCCCCTGCACATCTTCGAGCCGCGCTACCGGGCGCTGGTGAAGGACGCGCTCGCCACGGACCGGGTGCTGGCGCTGGGCCAGCTGGAGCCGGGCTGGGAGGGGAACTACGAGGGCCGTCCGCCGCTGCAGTCCCTGATGTGCGCGGGCGTCATCGTCTGGGACGAACAGGTGGAGGACGGGCGCTACAACATCCTCCTGCAGGGCGTCAGCCGGGTGCGGATGGTGGAGGAGCTGACCCCGGGCACGCTCTACCGCCAGGTGCGCGCCCAGGTGCTGGTGGATCCGCACTACACGGGGCCGGAGGAGGAGCAGCTGCGCCAGGCCGTCTTTGAACTGGCCGGCCGGGTGCCGCCCTCGTTCGCGGAGAGCCTGCTGCCGGTGGCCGCGCGCGCCGGTGGCGGCATGCTGGCGGACGTGGTGGCGTCCGCGCTGGTGCCGGAGCCCGGACGGCGGCAGGAGCTCTTGGGAGAGCTGGACGTCCGGCGCCGCCTGGAAGAGGTGCTGGGGGACGTGAGCGACCTGCTCGGCCAGCTGCAGCCGATGCGCCCCAGCGGGCCGCTGAACTAGCGGCGGAGCTCGGAGCCTGGGGCCCTGGGGAACTGAACGGCCAGGGCCCCAAGGCCGCATCATCCGCTTGCCCTGGCCCCCCCAGGCGCGCATTGCTCGGGGGCCTCACGCCTTCTCAGGGAGAGCGACGCACCATGCGGCTCGTGAAGATTGGCATCGCCAGCGTCAACACCACCGTGGGCGCCTTCCAGGCGAACACCGACAGGGTGCTGGACCTGGCGAGGAAGATGGCGGCGGACGACGTCACGCTGGGCGTCTTCCCCGAACAGGTCATCGCCGGCTACCCCGCGGAAGACCTGGTCCAGTGGCAGGGCTTCATCGACCACCAGTGGCCGGAGCTGGAGCGCTTCGCGAAGGAGACCGCGTCGCTGCCGCTGGTGAGCATCCTGGGCGTGGCCGTGGCCCTCCAGGGCGTGCGGCTCAACTGCGCGGCGGTGGTGGCGGGCGGCAAGGTGCTGGGCCTGGTGCCGAAGGAGAAGCTGCCCACGTACAACGTCTTCTACGAGGGCCGCACGTTCGGCCACGGCCAGCCGGGCATGGCGGAGAGCCACCGGGGCGTGCCGCTGGGGGACTACCTCTTCCAGTTCGACTTCGGCACGCTGGCGCCGGAGGTGTGCGAGGACATCTGGAGCGCGGATGGCCCCATGCGCCGGCGCGCGTACTCCGGCGGCGAGCTGGTGGTGAACCTGTCCGCGTCCCCCTTCCGGCTGGGCTTCTGGGAGACGCGCCGCGAGCTCATCGCCACGCGCGCGTCCGACCACCAGGTGACCATCGCGTACGCGAACGCGGTGGGCAGCAACGACGGCCTCATCTTCGACGGCGGTGGCTTCGTCAACCAGAACGGCCGCCACGTGCTGGAGACGCCGCGCTTCCAGCAGGGCTTCAGCTCCGCCGTGGTGGACCTGGACCGCACGCTGCGCCTGCGCACGGAGAACACCACCTGGCGCGTGGACCGCGAGGACTGGGTGACGGCCGGCGGCAGGAAGGTGCCCACCCTGGACTGCACGCAGGCGGTGAAGACGCAGCGCCAGAAGCTGACCTATCCCGTGCCCGCGCACCGCAGCTTCTTCCTGCCCGCGCCGGACACCCGCCGCACCGCGCGCGTGGCGCTGTGCGAGGACATCCTGGACGCGCTGTCGCTGGGCGTGGGCGACTACTTCGAGAAGACGCGCGCCTTCAAGCTGTTCGGCATCGCGCTGTCGGGCGGGCGGGACTCGCTGCTCACGCTGCTCATCGCGCACCGGTACGCGAAGCGCGCGCGGCCGGACAACCCGGGCTCGCTCATCCAGGCGTTCTACATGCCCAGCCCGTACTCCAGCCAGCAGACGCGCGACGCGGCGGAGACCATCGCGCGGGAGCTGGGCGTGCCCTTCCAGGTGGTCTCCATCGAGGAGGCCTTCGAGCGGGAGAAGGCCGCCGCCCAGACGATGCTGGGCGAAGCGAAGCTCACCCCCATCACCGAGCAGAACATCCAGGCCCGCATCCGCGCCCAGCGCATGTGGAACTGGAGCAACTCCTGCGGCGGCCTGTTCCTGCAGACGGGCAACATGAGCGAGAAGTCCGTGGGCTACACCACCATTGGTGGCGACCTGATGGGCGCGCTCGCGGTCATCGCCAACGTGCCCAAGACGGTGGTGATGTACCTCTTGGACTACCTGCAGGAGACCACCGGCTACGAGGGCATCCGCAAGGTGCTGGCCAAGCCCGCGGGGCCGGAGCTGGCGCATGATCAGGTGGGCGAAGAGGAGCTGATGCCCTTCCCCATCCTGGACGCGTGCTTCTACCTGCACGCGGGCGAGAAGCTCACCCCGTCGGAGATGCGCACCGCGCTCACCGCCATGTTCCCGGAGGTGGACGCGGACAGGCTGGGCGGGTACGTGGACCGCTTCGTGCGCCTGTTCCATCAGTCCATCTACAAGTGGGTGCAGGCGCCGCTGTCGCTGCACATCGGCAACCTGGACCTGGACCGCGAACGCGCACTGCAATTGCCTGTCGTCACGGGTGCCGCGTGGCTGCGCGGCGCGTGACGAATGGCTTTTCAGCGTCTGTCTTTGACGGTGGACAGGGGGGCGTACAAGCCCTCCGCCTCCGTGAAGTGGCTCTGAAACCACGCCTTCCCCCCTGGAGGGCGGGCGGGCAGGTCAGCTGTCCGTGATGACTTGAGCAAGGCTTGCCGGATGTCCCTCGCACGACAACCTTCATGTCAGTCAGTCGACGATGGAGGGTTGGATGAAAGCGAAGATTCTGGCGGGCGCCATCGCGGCGCTCATGTATGGGACGGGCGCGGGTGCGGCGGAGAAGGATTGCCCTCCAGGGCAGGCCGCAGTCCCCAAGGACACGCAACACAAGGACAAGACGGCACAGGCGCCGGTGGGGGAGGTCCAGGAAGAGGACCTCACCATCGAGGAGGCGCCGGTGGATGAATCGCTTCAGGGCACGGGCGGCAGCGGCCAGTCCGGGTCGATGGATGAGTCCTCCAAGAGCAAGGACCTGAGCACCACCAGCCAGGGCGTGAGCAGCCCCAGCGTCAGTGGCACCGGAGGCAGCGGCGCGGTCTACCTGAACATGCCGCTGCGCTGCGAGCCGGTGGATCAGTCAGGAATGGGTGGCAGCGGCGCCAGTGGCATCACGCCGCAGAGCCAGCCCCCCGCGCCGCCGCCGCCTCCCGCGGCGGAGCCTCCCGCGCCTCCGCCTCCGCCTCCGGCCGGCGGGAACAGCGGCGGCATGAGCCAGAGCGACAGCTCGATGTCCAGTGAGCCGGCCACGGGTGGCAGCGGCGTCGCCGCGCCGTCCTCGGCCACGGACTTCCGGCCTGCCGCGACGTCTGAGGACATCCAGCCGTTGGAGGTGGAGAAGAAGAGCAAGAACAAGAACAAGGGCCTGACGCTCCTCATCGGTGGCGGTGTGGAAGGCTACACCGGCGCCCTGGCTCCGCAGATTGCCCCCGGTCCCTCCGCGGCCGTGACGGCGTCGCTCAAGCCGACGTCCGTGCTGGGTGTCGAAGTCGGCTACTCCGGTGCCTTGAACAACATCAAGGACGCGGGCGCCTTTGGTGCTGACAGCGGCCCGGACCTGGTGCGCAACGGTGGCCAGGCGGCCCTGACGCTCGCCATCGCGCCGTCGGCGGTGCAGCCGTACCTGCTGGGCGGCATCGGCATCAGCAACTACCACTTCCGCGGCGGTGAGGCGCTCGGCTACAGCGACGACACCGTGGGCAACGTGCCGGCGGGCGTGGGCGTGCGCGGCCACTTCGGCCACTTCACCGCGGACCTGCGTGGCTACTACAACTTCCTGTTCGACAAGCAGTTCGCCCCGGACATCCAGCCGGGTGGGAGCGACCCGTCGGGCGGTGGCAGCTACACGACCACGCTGAACGTGGGTGGCACGTTCTGACCTGAAGCTTGAAGTCACGGCCTCCATGGCAGGAGCTGGCGGCGGGGTGTCCGGAATCATCCGGAGCCCCGCCGTCACTTTTTTATTCCGGCCGGGGGATGGGCTTTCAGGGAGGCGGGAGGCTGCGCCCGGCGTTAGAGTGCGCATTTTTCCATGGCGGATTCCCGCCAAGGAGCCTGGCATGAGCTTGAAGACGGAAGACGTGAAGGTGGGAACCGGCGCGGAAGCGGTCGCGGGCAAGCGGGTCACGGTGCACTACGTGGGCACGCTCACCGACGGCAAGAAGTTCGACAGCAGCCGGGACCGGGGCCAGGGCTTCACCTTCGGGCTGGGCGCGGGCCAGGTCATCCAGGGCTGGGACCAGGGCGTCGCGGGCATGAAGGTGGGCGGCATCCGCAAGCTCACCATCCCGCCCGAGCTGGGCTACGGCGCGCGCGGCGCGGCCGGTGTGATTCCCCCCAATGCCACCCTCCTTTTCGAGGTGGAGCTGCTGGAAGTTCGTTAGGAGGACCTCATGGCGACGGTCGAAATCACGAAGGACAACTTCAAGGAGACGGTGGGCAAGGGCGGCATTGTCGTCCTGGACTGGTGGGCGACCTGGTGTGGTCCGTGCCGCTCGTTCGCGCCCATCTTCGAGAGCACCTCCACCAAGCACGCGGACATCGTGTTCGGGAAGATCGACACCGACGCGCAGCCGGAGCTGTCGGGTGCTTTCGAGATCCGGTCCATTCCCACGCTGATGGTGTTCCGGGATGGCATCCTCCTGTTCGACCAGCCGGGCGCGATGCCGGCGGCGGCACTGGAGGACCTCTTGCGGCAGGTCCGCGCGCTGAACATGGACGACGTGAAGCGCGAGGTCGAAGCGCAGCGCGCCGCCAAGGAAGCGCCCAAGGCCTGACGTCCCGCCGGGGCCTTCCCATGAATGGGGAAGGCCCTACGGCGCGGCGACGGTGCAGACGCCGCCGCCGTTGAGGTGCGCCTGATCCACGATGCTCTGGGTGATGAACTCCTGGAGCGTGCGCAGGGCGTAGGCGCCGGGCTGGTAGACGACGGGCTGGCCCTGGGCGTCGCGCAGCTCGCCGCCGTCCAGGCCGCGCAGGTCGAGCAGGTCCTGGGACGCCAGCCCCTCCGGGGTGATGGCGTGGTTCGCGTCCGCGGTGGCGGCGATGGCCTCGAAGCGCAGCTGCACGCCGCGGTGGGTGCCCAGCCGGTCGTAGAACATGTGCTCGGCGTGGATGGTGACCTCCGCCTCCGCCACGGAGCTCTCCGGCACGACGAGGCCCTGGGTCCCGTCCACGCCGTTGATGCAGTCCACCATCCGCGCGTTGACGGGGAAGCCCATGCGGAAGGTGTAGAGGCCCAGGGTGGGGTCCCGGTTCTGCGCGCGACCCTCCACGAAGTAGCTGAAGCCGCGCTCGCGCATCATCGCCAGGTCGTCCGCGGACACGCCCGTGCCCGCCACGGTGCGCGCCTCCGGCGGGCTCACGCGGAAGGCCACGCCGTAGCGCCCCGCCTCCAGGCCGGTCAGGCCGGTGAGGGGCACGTCGCCCTTCTGCACGTCCACCAGCAGGTGCTCCGTCGTCGCCTGCACGTCGCCGGCCGCGGAGGTGAGGGTGAAGTCGCCCAGGGACACCAGGTACCTGGTGAACTGCACGGACCAACCGTCCTGGAAGAGGTGGTCCGCGTAGCCGCGCTGCGTGCCGTCCCCGCCGCTCAGCGTCACCCGCACGTCGCCCCGCGCCACGGCGTCGCCGCAGCCGGAGGCCGCGAGGCCCAGCGCGCCTATGAGCAGGCCCCGGGTCCACTTGCTTCGTTGGTTCATGCATCCGGTTGGTATTTGTAACTATGTTGCAAGTCAAGTCTGGGTTGCGATATCCACGGACCGCCGTTGGGAGGACCGCCTGTGCCGGGTGGGTCCCGCCGGCCGAGGTCGTTGCCCGTGTTCATCCCGACGCTGGTGCTCTGGCTGTTGAGCGCGTCGCCCGAAATGCCCGTGACGCCGCCCGTGCCGGTGGAGGCGCCGCCGCCCGTGATGCCGGCGGACGTCCCGCCGTTGACGGAGGCCGTGCGCGTGCTGCTGCGGCTGACCATCGATGCCGGGGGCGAGGTGTCCCAGGTGGAGGTGCGGGAGTCCGGGGGCGAGGCGTTCGACCGGGCCGCGATGGCGGCGGCCCTGCGGTGGCGCTTCGAGCCCGCGCGGCGGGGTGAGGAACCGCTGGAGGTGCGGGTGGACGTGCCGGTGATGTTCGAACCGGTGGCGGACGCAGGGGCGCTTGCCGCGAATGAAGCCGCCCCAGCGGAGCGCTCCTCGTCCATGCCCCCGGCGTCCATGGGCGCGGAGCCGCCAGCGCCCGCGAAGCCGGAGCTGCCCGTGTTCTCCACCACGGTGCGTGGGCAGTCCGCCGCTCCGCCTCCTGTCGCCGTGGGGGACTTCCACATCACGGTGGGGCAGCTCGCGGACGTGCCTCGCAACTCGGCCACGGACCTGATGCTGCTGGCACCGGGCGTGATGCTCGCCAATCACGGTGGGGAGGGACACGCGGAGACCGTGTACCTGCGCGGCTTCGACGCGGGCGAGGGCAAGGACGTGGAGATCCGCCTGGACGGCGTGCCCCTCAACGAGGTCTCCCAGGCCCACGGCCACGGCTACGCGGACACGTACTTCATCATCCCGGAGCTGGTGCAGTTCCTGCGCGTGACGGAGGGCCCGTATGATCCGTCCCAGGGCGACTTCGGCGTCGCGGGCACCGTGGAGTACCAGCTGGGGCTGGAGCGGCGGGGCATCACCGCGTCCGCCAGCTACGGCAGCTTCGCGTCGCGCCGTCTGTCGTTGGTGTGGGGGCCGCCAGAGTCCACCGCCGCCACCTTTGTTGGCGTGCTGCTGCGCCAGGGGCACGGCTTCGGCCCCAACCGCGCGTATGCGAACGCGGGCCTGATGGCGCAGACGGAGCTGCGCCTGGGGCCGGAGACGAAGCTGCGCCTGTTCGGCGCGAGCTACGGCGCGCGCTACGGCTCCGCGGGCGTGGTGCGGGAGACGGACGTCGTGGACTCGCGGCTGCCGTGCGACGCGGACGCGGACTCGCAGTTCTTCTGCCTCTACGACCCGAACCAGGGCGGCGCGAGCCAGCGCCACATCGCCTCCGTGGAGCTGACGTCCCGGCTGGAGCGCGGCGGCCGCTTCGTGCAGCAGGCCTTCGTCATCGCCCGGCAGATGCGCAGCCGCGAGAACTTCACCGGCTTCCTCCAGGACACGCCCCCCATTGGCGAGGCCCAGCGCGGCGACAACACGGAGCAGTCCTACCAGGGCACCACCGTGGGCTTGCGCGGCCGCTATACGCCGGGCCTCACCTGGTGGGGACAACCGCAGCCGGTGGAGCTGGGCTACGTGGCCCGCTACGACAACGTGCACACCCGCGCGCGGCGCCTGCGCGACAAGGGCGGTGCTCCGTACGCCACCGTCTTCGACAACCAGGTGCGCGTGACGAACCTGGGCGCGTACCTGTCCCTGCGGGGCGCGCCGCTGGAATGGCTCACGCTCCGGGGCGGCGTGCGCGTGGACACGTTCCTGTTCGGAGTGGAGGACCTGAACCGGCCGGCCGAGGACCGGCAGGGGGCTCGCATCCCGGAGGAGTCCGTGGAGGCCTACGGCTTCTTCGCCAGTCCCCGGGCCAGCGCGGAGGTGCGCCTGACGCCGCGCCTCACGTGGCTGACCAGCGTGGGCCTGGGCGCGCGCTCCAGTGACGCGGCCGGGCTGTCCGACGCGGAGTTCGCGCCGTACGCGCGGGTGACGTCGGGAGAGACGGGCCTGGGGTGGCGGTGGGGGGATGGCCCCTCCATGCTGGAGCTGAGGGGCGCCGTGTTCGCCACGCGCGTGTCGCAGGACCTGGTGTTCAGCGAGACGACGGGACGCAACCAGCCCATTGGCCCGTCGCAGCGGCTGGGCGCGTTCGGCAGCGCGCGCTTCCAGTGGGACCAACGCCTGGACGTGCAGGCGAGCCTCGCGTGGGCCCGCGCGACGCAACCGTTGCCCGGGGCCTCACCGTGGAAGCCGTGGGACGGCACGGTGCTGCCGTACATCCCGCAGGTGCTGGGCCGCGTGGACGCGTCGTGGCGGGGCAGCGCCGCCGTGGCCCGGCAGCCGGTGGGGTGGAGCGTGGCGCTGGGGCACAGCGCCATCGGGCCCAAGCCCCTGCCGCTGGACCGCTACAGCGAGTCCATCTTCCTCTTCGACGTGGCGGCCCGCGCGCGCTGGCGCTCCGTGGAGCTGGGCGTGTCGGTGGAGAACGTGTTGGACGCGCGCTGGCGCGAGTCCGAGTTCAACTACGTGTCCAACTTCCGCGGCCCCGACGCGCCCGCGTCCCTGCTGGCCACGCGTCACTTCTCCGCCGGTGCCCCCCGCACCGTGCGCGGCACCCTCACCGTGTACCTGGACCTCCAGGAGGAACGGCCATGATGCGTCCCACCCGTCGTGCCTTCACGTGGATGCTGGGCGGAGCGCTCGCGGCTGGCTGCGGCCTGTCCGGCACCGGAGGCCGGAGCATCACCTTCCGCATGGGGCTGCGCACGGCGCTCGCGCCCGGTGAGTCCACCGCCGGCACCTTCACCACCGACACCGGCTGGCGCGTGGCGCTCACCACCGCGCGCATGGTGCTGGGGCCCATCTACCTGTTCGAGAAGGCGTCCCCGCTCCAGCCGCGGGCCCTGCTGCGCCGCCTGGGAGACGTGCTGCTGCCCACCGCGCACGCGCACGAAGGGGACTTCTTCTCCGGCGGCCGCGTGCTGGGCGAGTGGGACCGCGAGGTGGTCTTCGACCTGCTCGCGGACGCGGGACAGGCGCGCGTGCTGGGGCGCTCTCCAGGCATCGCGGGCGTGGCGCGGTCGCTGTCGCTGCTGCTCCAGCCGCCTTCGAATGCCCTGGGCGCGGAGGCGGACGTGATGGAGGGGCGCTCGCTGTTCCTGGAGGGCATCGCGACCCAGGCGGCGGCACGCGTGCCCTTCCGCGTCGCGATGGACTTCCCGCCCCCCGTGGAGCTTCAGCGCGTGGACTTCGTGCCCATCGAGGTGGACCTGGACGACGAGGGCCTCTTCGTCCTGGAGCCGCAACCGCATCGCTGGTTCACCGGCACGCGGTTCGACCGGCTGACGTTGCCCGCGGATGAAACTCCCGTGGACGTGGGGACGGACACGCAGGTGTACCGGGCGCTGAGCGTCAACGTGCGCCGCTTCGACGCGTTCACGGGCGCGTGGGAGCCCGCGGCGTGAAGCCGTCGACGTGGGGGTGTTCCTCGCGCGCTGAGCCCTTCAGCCCTGGATCCAGAACGGCGCCAGCATCAGGTCCGCCTTGCCGAAGGGCTCCGCGCTGATGTGATCCTCCGCGACGAAGGTGTTCATCAGCACCCAGCGCTCGTGGTCCTGGCGGAACACCTCCACCACGCGGTGCACGGGGTTGATGACCCAGGCGTTGCGGATGCCCGCGCGGGCGTAGCGCGGCAGCTTGATGGCCAGGTCCAGCTTCGCGGTAGCGGGCGCCAACACCTCGCAGACCCAATCCGGCACGCGGTCGATGAAGGAGCCGTCGGGCAGCGTCGGAGGCCGTCCGCCCACCCAGCCCGCGAGGTCCGGCACGAGCACGTCCTGTCCCAGCAGCAGCCGGGGCTCGGCGGTCCACCACCAGCCCTCCGGCGCGCGGCCCAGCAACGGCGTCAGGCCCTGCTTGCGCGCGACGGGTGGCGACGAGACGTAGAGGATGCCATCGAGCGCCTCGCCCACCAGGTAGTGGGGCAATGTCTGCACTTCCTCGTAAGGGGCGAGCGTCCTGCGGGTGGCGGCGGCGTTGCGCATGCGGTGGGCCTCCGAGTCCGAGAGAGACCGTCACCGTAGCGAGCAGCGTTCCACGCGGCATTGGACCGCCAGGGTGGCCCATCTTGTCCTGGTGGACGCACGCACTTCCCACGGGTCGTGTGGGGCTTGCTATTCGCGCTCCAGCACGAACTGGAGGTGCTCCGAGGCCACGGGGCCGAACTGGAACAGGTAGATCTGATCCCCCGGTTCCGACGTGAACGTCACCGTGTGCGTGATGCCGGCGCAGATGAACCGCGCGGGCGCGAGCACCGACACCACGTCCGTCCCCGCCGTGTCGTTGGTGACCTTCGTGGGCACTTCCTGGTTCAGGTAGAGCGTGACGTGTTCGGCGTTCTCCGGGTCGGAGATGAAGCCCGTGTAGCCGCCGAAGCCCGCCTCACTGGAGCGCAGGGTGACGTCGTAGCGCGCGTGGCCGGTGTTCGTGTCGGGCGGGAAGTCGAAGGGCGTGCGGCCCGCGGTGACGGCCTCCGGCGTATTGATCAGCGTGTGCGTGCACGCGTGCTCCAGCGCCGGATCGCGCTCGCCGGTGGTGAAGTCCAGTGCGGTGTCACCCCCCAGTCCCACGGTGGCCGGTGACAGCGCGCGTCCGGCCGCGTCCCTCAGTGCATCCAGCGACAGGGCGTGGTGCGTGGAGACCTCCAGCGGCCGGGTGCTCTCCTCGGTGCGTGGCACGGTGACGGTGAGCGTGCGGGTGTCCCCGGACCAGGCGCCGGTGAGGACGCGCGCGGGGGCGGTGGTGTCCGTGCGGTCGTGCAGCGTGACCTGGGCGGCGGACGGGTCCATGGGTTCGCTGAACGTGAGCGTCAGCACCTTGCGGAAGGCGATGACCGGCGTCTGCCCGGAGGCGTCCAGGTACATCTCCAGCGGATAGACGTCTGTCTCGCCTTCGGAGGGACGTGCGGCTTTGACGGTGGCGGTGGACGCAATCGTGCCCGCGTCGCTGCCGGTGCCGGCATCGGAGCCCGCGTCCGTTGAGACGCCTGCGTCCGGCGTGTCGATGGGATCGTCGTCATCGCAGCCGGTCAGCGCGAGGGCGGCACAGGTGGCGAACAGGAAGGTGGCGGAGGAGAGACGCATCTGGGGGAGTCCTTCATGCAGGCTGGGAAGAGCCCACGCCGGAGCACCCTTCCGAGGTGAGGTGCTCCGGCGCGGGAGCGGACCGGCTCAGGCCCGCGTCAGGGGACAGCGGTCAGCACTGCGACCCGTCGCAGTTGTCATCGACGCCGTTGCCACAGATCTCCGTGGCGCCCGGGTTGATGCTGGCGCCGGAGCCCGGCGTGTCATTGCAGTCGAAGCGCTGCGTCGTGTAGCCGGAGGGCGGCGTGCACGCGGTGAGGACGGACGTGGCGTTGTTGCCGTACCCGTCGCCGTCCGCGTCCTGGTAGTAGCGCGTGCGCGTGTCGTTGAGGAACTCCGGCACCACGGTGAGCGCGTTGCCGGACGCAGGGCCCGTAGCGACGATGTACGTCGTGCCCGCCGTCAGGTCGTAGACGGACACGTACGTGAGCGAGCAGCCAGCGGACGACACGGTGTGCGTCAGCGCGGCCGGCACCGTGGCGCTGGTGCTGCCATTGACCACGGTGAAGGCCACGTTCTGCGTCCGGTAGAACGCATACGAACCGGTGGTGGCCGGAACGTACGTCACGGAGCCCTCGGCGCCGGACGGCAGCGCCAGGTCATAGGCCTTGTGCTGCGTGCTGATGGCGGGCGCGCTGGTGACGCGCGTGGCGCTCGCCGTGATGGACACGTGGTCCGTGGGGTTGCCTGCGTGGGTGCACGCGTGCGTGGTGATGCCCGTGCCCAGCGACGTGCAACCGGCCTCCAGCGCCTGCGAGTCCTGCGCCTCGAAGGAGGCCTCCGGCGCCTCCTCCATCGGTCCGCAGGCCGTCAGGCCAAGCGACAACAACGCGCCCAGCGCGATGCGCTTCATCTTCAACATGGGTGTTTCCTTTCGGGATGCCGGGCGCGAACGGGGTGCCAGGCGGCCAGAAGCCGCCGGTGCGCCCGGTGGCTCACTCATGCCGTAAACGCAACTTGGTTGCAATAAAGCTTCGGGCGATTCAGTCCGTCACTGGAGGTGTTCGATGACGAGCCCCAGGCCGGTGCGCGCGGTGGGGCCGAAGGTGACCGTGTACTGGACCTTGTCCGTCAGCTCGTAGCCGACCATCTGCTTCAGGCCGTCGCAGAAGGGACCGGTGGCCTGGGCGCCCACGGGCTCCACGACGCGCTCGCCTTCCTTCACGGTGACGGCGACGTCGGGCGTGCTCAGGTAGAGGACGAAGTCACCGGAGGCCCAGGCCTTGAAGCCGAAGGTGCCCACGGACTGGCCGTTCTCCGGGCGCAGCTTGACGGTGTAGTGCGTGTGGAAGTCGTCCACGCGCGGCTGACGCTCCGGAGAGGCGGTGACGGTGGCGAAGGGGCCGTTGGTGACGTGCCAGCAGGCGTGCTCGCCCTTGTCCCCGAAGTCGAAGCCCTCGCGCGGCACGTAGTCCGGGTCCGTCACGCACGACAGGCCCTGTTCACTGGCCAGGTAGCCCCGGTCACAGTGGCACCAGTCTCCCTCAGGCTCGCGGTGGATGTGGCCGTGGGGGGCGCATGGGTCGGCCTGCTCCTGGGGCGTGCCGTCCGGACCGGGCGGAGCGTCGTCGCCGCCGCAGGCGGTCAGGACCGCGAGGCCGCCGGCCAGGAGGAGGGCTGGAAACGGGGTGCGCATGGGACTGCCTCATTGGAATCCGTGATGTAGATGCAACTGAGATACAGAAGTTTTCGGATGTTGGGAAGGCCCGTGGACCTTGGAGGTGTCCACGGGCCTTCACTCACCGGGGCCTATTCCTCGGCGTGGTCGTGCGCGGTCTCCTCGATGACGAGGAGGAACGTGGCGGGCTGGGGAACGACGGCCGCGAAGTCCACGCGGTAGTCGATGCCACCTTCCAGGTCGGCCGTGACGGCGGTGCGCAGGCTGCCGCAGACCTCCTGCGGGACCTGGTAGCGGCACTCGAGGCCGACCTCCTCGTTGGTGGCCGCGTTGACGATGCGGACCGCGCGGTAGCCGGAGGTGAGGAAGGCGTACTCGGTGGACTCTTCCGGGGTGAAGATGACGGAGCCCGCGTAGCCGAGCGTCCACTGCCGGTACGCGATGGCAGGCAGGGTGACGTTGTACGCGGTGTGCCCCACGCTCACGTCCACGAAGGACGGGCTGCCGTAGGGCGCGGCGGTGACGGACTCGAAGGGGCCGTATTCGGCGTGGGTGCAGGAGTGCTCGGCGACCTCCGCCAGCTCCTCCGTGTCCTGGCAGGCGGCGAGCAGCTCCGACTGCTGGGTGACGGGGGCTTGCGACTCCGGGGCGGGGGCGTCTTCGGTACCGCAGCCGGCGAGCAGGAAGACGGCGCCAACGGCGAGCAGGGCAAGGGGGTGCTTCGACATGCGGGACTCCTCTTGGGTGGGTGTTGCGGGTGAGAGCGGGGCTAGGAGCGGTCCGGGCGCAGGACGAGCCAGGGGACGCGCACCTCGCCCGAGGGGAGGTGCTCGGGCGGGAGCTGGAGGTGGGCGCCGTGGGCGCTGGGGGACAGGCGGGAGGTGCGCTCCCACGCGTCGCGGAAGGACGCCTCGTCCGGGAAGGTGACGCGCGTCACGCAGCCGGCGGTGTAGCAGTGGGGTGGCTCAACCTGGACGGGCCGCACGTCCTGGTCGATGCGCGCGTGCCACGTGTCCAGCGCGGCGCGGGCGTCCTGAGTCCAGGGTTCCACGCTGTCACCGGACGCGGTGAGCTCCGCCAGCACCGCGTCACGGCGGGCCCGCGGGTCCGGGTGGTCCGCGCGCAAGGCTCGCACCAGTCGCACGCGCGTGTCGGGCAGCACACGGCGCGCACGGCCCCGGAGCTCCGGCTGCGGAGGCCCCTTCGCCTTCAGCGCCGTGTCGAGGAACACCTCCGGCGACAGGATCGTCTCTGGCTCCCGCGCGCTGGGCGCGGACTCCCGGACGGGCGTGATGGGAGGGAGCGCGGCTCCGGTCCTCTGGGGAGGGACAGGTGCCCGCTGGGACACGGTGGGCGCGGCGGGGACCGGCTCGACAGCGGCCTCCAGGGGCCGGTGGAGCCAGGCCACCGCGAGACACGACAACACGACTCCCGTGCCTCCGACACTCCAGACGATGCGGCTCATGGGGTCCCCTCTGGACGCACCTGTGGCGGTGCGCGCGCCTGCTCGCCTTCCCGCGAGCGGCCCGCAATAAATGCCACCGGGAGTCAAATGCAATCAAGTTGCATTTAAGGGGTGGTGTCGGGGGATTGTCGTGCCAGGGGGGCTGTCACCTCGATTCCACGAAGGGGGTCTTTTCCTGCGGCCCCGGCATGCTGAAGATGCGGCGCTTCTTCTCCCGCAGGCCCGGAGGTTCCGTGAAATGAGAGGATCGTCCTTCTTGTCGCGCGTCCTGGTGTTGACCGTGCTGGTGCTCCCCGCGTTGGCGCAGGCGGGCTCGTACCTTCGGGTGGTGAGCTGGAACCTCCGCCACGAGGGATGGGCCGCCGAGCAGACGTATCTGGATGACGCGAAGCAGTTGTGGAACCAGTTCGGTGCGAACAGCACGTCGAACAACGGCTGTGACGTGGTGTTCCTCCAGGAGGTGATGGAGGCCGCGGCGGCGACGGCCATCGCGCAGAACCTGACGCAGGTGTCCGGCGTGACGTGGACGGCGGTGGTGACGCCGCTCATCGGCCGGTCTTCCTACAAGGAGTCCTACGCGGTGCTGTACCGGACGGACACGGTGTCGCTCCTGTCCTCCACGGTGTGGACGGACACGGGGGACCTGTTCGAGCGCGAGCCGCAGGTGGTGAAGGTGCGCCACCTGCCCACGGGCGCGGACTACACCTTCCTCAACTGGCACGCGGTGTGGGGCACGGCGGCGGACCGCACGCTGGAGGCGCAGGCCATCGACGGCGTGTTCGCGTCCGTGCAGTCCGCGAGCGGCACGGACCAGGACGTCATCCTCGTGGGCGACCACAACATGGCCTGCACCCACGCGTCCTGGAGCCAGCTGAAGGCCGTGTCGCCCGCGGTGACGTGCAAGCTGGACGTGGCCACCACGATGAACACGTCCGGTGGCTTCGCCAACGCGTACGACCACTTCTGGATGCAGGACAGCTACGTGACGGAGTTCTCCAGCACGGGCCGCGACTACATCGCGAACACGGTGGACTACGTCACCCGGCTGTCGGACCACGCGCCGGTGTGGCTGTCCCTGTACTCCACCAGTGACACGGACTGACGCCACATGCGCGTGAAGTGGATCCTGGGTGTGACGGTGGCGGTGCTGCTTGGCGTCGGGTGGTGGCTGGCGTTCCGGTCCGTGCCCGTGCCGCTACCGGTGCCGGCAGCGCCTTCGATGTCCACTCAGGCCGTGGACGCCGGTGTGCTTGAAGTTGTTTCTCCGGCGGAGACGGAGGCGGACGCGGGCCTGTGGCTGACGGCGACGCTGGAGGGGGCGCATCCGTTCGCTGGCGAGGCGCGCGTGGGTGCGGCGTTCGTCGTCGAAGGGGACGAGGGGTGGTGGGAGGAGGAGAAGCGGCAGAAGGCGCTCAGCATCGTGGGGCCTTCGAGCCTGGAGGACCTGGCCAACGTGCGCGAGTGGATGCCGGCGCCCGCCACCGCTTCCTCACAGGGAGGCGTCTTGGGGCCGGTGGCGGTGCCTCCCGCGCCGCGCTACCAGGTGGTCGCGTTCGAGCCGGACGGGACCTTCTGGTGGGCGGACTTCGTGCCGGGCACTTCGCCGAAGTCGGGCACGCTGGACGCGGGCGTGTTGCGAGCGAACCGGCCCACGGGCGTGAGCGTCCGGCTGGAAGGTGCGAGGGACACGGAGGGGACGTTCTCCGTGCGCATCGAACGGGTCGTGGATCCCCAGGACGCCGAGCGGGCCAGCGCCCTGCAGCCCATGCTGGCGCTGGCGAATCCGGACCTGGGATGGGCGCTCGTGAATGGCACGCCGGTCCCGCTGCGTCCGGATGCGGACACGCGCCTGGCGCCGCTGCCTCCGGACAGGGCGGTGAGGTTGTGGCTGCGCGCGCCCTCGGGGCGGGAGGGCAGTCCGGTCGAGGTGCCTCTGCGTGAGGGCACCGTGAACCCGGTGACGCTGGACGTGGCGCGGCTGTTTCCCGAAGGCGTTGGCCGCTCCGTGACCTTGCGTGGACGGGTCCTGCTGGGCGGCTCGGACCGGTCCGGTGGGCGGATGGTGAGCTGGAGGGGAGGCGAGGAGCCGGTGGACGCCGATGGACGCTTCACGATTCCCGGCGTTCCGACCTGGAGTGCGACGCGCTTCAACGTCTATCGGGGGATGGAGGAGGACGGCCGTCCGGAGGCGCCTTCGATGTGGGACTTCGACTTCACTCCGACGGAGGCAATGCAGGGCGTGGTGGACGTCGAGTGGCGCGTGCCGGTGTACCGGTGGCTGGTGGTGCGGATGGATGGCTTCACGCGGGCGCAGTTGAAGGAGCGCGCCGTGCCGCCCTATCCGGTGTACCTGCTGGAACGCCGCGACGCGCAGGGCTTGTGGAGCACGGTGCCCTCGCGGAAGTTCGTTCCAGAGGAAGACGGCCTCGCGGTGTCCCTGCTGGAGCCCGGCACCTACCGCGTCCAGGTCGCGTCAGTGCCGTACGCGTCACGGCCGAGCAGCGTGGCGCAGGTGGGCGCGGACGACACGACCGTGGACGTGCGGCTGTCGCCAGCTCCGTCCGACGGTCCCTCTTGTGAGGTCCACGTCACCCGCCGGGGAGGTCCCGTGGCGGGAGCCATGGTGCTCGTGGGCGGGAAGTACCGCTCGATGCCTCCCGTGCGAGGGGAGACGGACAGCACGGGGCGCTGGCGGATGGGACCCATGACTTCCGACGTGCTGCCGATGTTCGTGCAGGGCGCGCAGGACGAATGGGAAGGCGACGGAGCGGAGGAGTGCCGCCGCTCGGGCGTCATCGAGGTGCGGCTGTAGGGCGCGTCAGGCGGCCGAAGCCCTTAGAAGCTCGTCGGGGACGCTGGCCAGCTCGGCGGTCTCCTCGGCCACTTCCTCGGCGGTGCGGGCCTGGACGGTCAGGGCCTGCACCCACAGCTCCAGGATGTCCATGAGCGCGCTGCGCGTCTCTCCCTGGAGCGGGGACAGCAGCTTCGCCATGCGCTCCTGCACCTGCGCGTTGAGCTCGTCCGTGAGCGCTCGGCCCGCGTCGGTGAGGCGCACGCGCACGCGCCGGCGGTCATGCCGCACCGAGCGCTCGCGGCTCACGAGCCCGCCGTCTTCCAGGCGGTCCACCAGCCGGCTCAGGCGCGGCATGGCGAGTCCTCCCAGGCGCGTGGCCAGCACGCCCACGGGCAGCAGGCTCTCCGCGCGCAGCCACCAGAGGGCCTGCAATTCCATCGGTTCCCAATGGGGATGTGTCAGAGCCGCCAGGGGACTCGCCAGCGCGTCGCAACGGGCCGCGTCCACGAGGAGGTTCCGCCACCGAGCCACCTGCACGCGCACATCCACTGAGAGTTCCGTCATGCACCCCTCCACGCCGTGGGCACGCACTTGCGTCCGGTCCCGCCTGTGACGCCCCGGCATCCCGCGGGCTTCCGTCCCGCGAAGCACTCAACGGGAATACGTGACGGACATATCGCTCTGGTTTCTGACCGGCTTTCCGTGAGGCACCGTCCGCCTCGTCTGGTACCGCGGATGCCGGAACCTCACGAGGCCTTGCTCACCTTGCGTCGTGCGGGTGCCGCCGTCTTCTTCCGCGCCATCAGCACCGAGCGTGCCTGGAAGGAGTAGCGCGCGACGCGAGGCGCCCACTTCACGAAGGCGCCGCAGGCGAGGTCCTCCGGGAAGATGCGTTGCGCCCGGAGTTCGTCCATCCGCGCCGCCAGCTCCGCCCAGCGTTCCGGTGACTCCTCGGAGCTGGGAGTGTCGTGGGCGCGGGCCTGGATGAAGTCCCACCACGAGCCCGTGGGCTCGTGTTCCACCAGGGCTTCCAGCACCCGCGTCGCTTCCGCTGGGTGGCCGATGATCATCGCGAGCAGGAGCTGGGCGAACTGGCTCTCTCCGGGGCGCTCCTGGCTTCCGACGAACGCGGCCCGCTCGTTCGCGGGGAGGGATGCGTGCAGGAGCCGGTACGTGTTGACGAAGCGCTTGGCGGCGCGGGGCGAGGGAATGAACCCATGCAGCGCCTTCATGAAGCGGCGCTCCTCGTCCGTGATGCGCAGGAGGAGCGGTGCAGGAGGCGGAGGGGGCGGTTCGCTGTCGATGGAG
>NZ_RAWE01000350.1 GCF_003611695.1 Corallococcus carmarthensis
GTCCGGCTGGGATGACGAGCTGCTGGCGGCGGGCCGGGGGAGCATCCGCTCCGTGCTGGCGGGGGTGCTGGTGGCGGCGGGCGCGCGGTTCCTGAGGATGCCGCTGGTGGCCGAGGAGACGGTGGACCTGGGGGCGCGCTCGGTGGTCATCGTGGCGGTGGCGCTGTTCGTGCTGCGCTTCCTCACCCGGGCCGCGCGGTTCCTGGAGGACAAGGTCGCGAAGTCGCCCGAGGGCACGGACGTGGCGCGGGTGCGCGGCCTGCGCACCCAGTTGGCCATCCTGCGGCGCGTGGTGGAGGTGGCGGTGGTGCTGGTGGCCGCGTCGCTGCTGCTGCTCCAGTTCGAGGCGGTGCGCAACGTGGGCGTGTCGCTGCTGGCGTCCGCGGGCATCGCGGGTCTGGCCATTGGCCTCGCGGCGCAGAAGTCGCTGTCCACGCTGTTCGCGGGCATCCAGCTGTCCATCACGCAGCCCATGCGCATTGGCGACACGGTCATCATCGAGAACGAGTGGGGCTGGGTGGAGGAGATCACCCTCACCTACGTCGTGGTGAAGGTGTGGGACCTGCGCCGGCTGGTCATCCCCATCACGCAGTTCCTGGAGAAGCCGTTCCAGAACTGGAGCAAGGTGTCGCCGGAGATCCTGGGCACGGCGGAGCTGTACGTGGACTTCCGCACGGACGTGCCCGCGGTGCGCGCGGAGCTGAAGCGCATCCTGGAGCAGGAGTCCAACGGGCTGTGGGACGGCAAGGTGCAGGGGCTCCAGGTCACGGACCTGAGCGAGCGCACCATGAAGCTGCGCGCCCTGGTGAGCGCGGCGGATTCGGGCAAGGCGTTCGACCTGCGCTGCCTGGTGCGGGAGAAGCTGGTGGCCTTCCTCCAGGCCCAGCCGCACGGCCTGCCACTGCTGCGCGCGGAGGCCACGCCCCTGCCCTTCCCAGAGGAGAAGGCCGCGGGCCCGGCATTGCTGGCCGCGCGCGTGGGCAACAGTGCCCGCGTGGAATCCCAGCGCTGAGGTAGAGTCCGGTAGGGACACACGCTCCTGCGGACCCGGAGCGTGCGTCCCTACCGTTCAATCCGGCAGAGCGCGACGTCGAAGCCAGCGAGACGAACGGTCTTCACGTGCTCCAGCAGGTTGACGACGCTGAAGAAAAAGAGCGTATCCGCGAGCGCCCCCTGCTTCCGGGTCGCGATGGCGTAGACGACGCGCGGCGAGCCCTTCATCCCGTCAAAGTCCTTCGCGTTCCCGTAGTGGTCATGGAAGAACTTCCGAACATTGTCCGCATGCGCGGGCACGGAGCGAAACAGGCGCGCGGACACGCTGCCCTGACCGAACAGGTGGCTCAGCGTGGCGGAGTCCTTCATGCTCTTCACGTGGATGAAGTCCCTGTTGGGGCTCAGCAGGTCGCAGACCTCCATCTTCCCCGTGTGACCATCCGGGTAGAAGGGCTTCGCATCCAGCACCAGCCAGTTCTTCGTCTTGCCCACGTGCTTGTTGTACGCCCCCTCTTTCTTGAAGGTCTGGCTCCACTTTGGGAGCTGCAACTTCGCCGTGACGTCGGCGATCTCTCGCACCCGCTCGCGCACCTTTGCGATGTAGTCCGTGTCGACGCGGAACCACTGCCCCAGGGACAACACATAGGTCGCGCCTGCGTGCTCCACCTGAGCCACCAGATACCTGTGGAGGTTGTCATTCGACGTTAGGACCTCCCCTTCGTCATTCAAGCCACGCACCCGGATCTTCTGGGGATCCAGCTGGGTTTCGGGATGGGCCTCCAGGAAGTCGTAGACCCCTTCGATGTCCAGGTCCTCGAACTCCTGTGATTGATGCCCCTGCGACAACCGCCACCGGGTGATTCGCTCGTCCGGCATCTCCGGGAACGCAACGGCGAGTTCTTCGTGCGAGCGGTCCCTCAGAAGCCCCATCAGGTCCTCTTCCAGCACGGGGATGAGCGGATTCCGCGCCTTGAGCGGCCGCAGGTAGTCGATGAAGCCGAAGTGCTTCTTGTACTGGGTCTTCCGGTACTGCGTGAGGAACGTCTGGCAGTGCGCCCCCAGCTCCGCGACCGTGCACTTCATGGAGAGCTTGAGGGAATCCGCGCCCACCATCTTCTTCGTCAGCGCGGTGGAAAGCGGGCGGCCGCTGACCTTCTGGAGCCAATCCAGCTCCGTGCTGATGTCGAACTCGCCCACGTTCCGCCCCGCGTTGAGGTGCGTCCGGCGCTGGCGGCTCACCCGGTCCACCCGCCGGGTGTCCACCATGTCCAGCGCGTCGGGGTCCACTTCGTTGAGGACCACCTTGAGCCCGAAGTCCGGCTCGATGAGCTTCCGCTCGATGGCGCCCAGCCCGAATCCGAACGTGAGCGCGAAGACGCGCTTGTCCACCTTGAGGAACAGCACGAAGGAGTTGGACTGGTTCTTCAGATGGAGGCCCCCGACGTCGAACGCCGTCTCCAGCCAGGGCATCCATTTGGGTGGAGTCGGCCTGTTTGCCTGGACCCAAGCAACGCATGGGAAGGGAAGGCCGTCGCTGGGCTTCAGCTCGCGGTACCCCTCCTTGCGCTGAAGTTGGTCGAGTTCAGAGATGCTGTCGCGAAGCAGGTAGACCGTCAGATTCATGGGGAGCCCTACCGGTGTTCCTCGAAGTGAGGAGCACCGACTCAACCCAGGGCTCGGCTCGCGAACCATCCCTCGGAGGGGGTACAGGTCCCCCCTCTTTCGAGGGACTCAGTGCCACGTGCCCACGGAGAGCCGGCGCTCCTCCGCGATGGGCTGGAGCCGCTCGCGCAGCTGTTCGCGCACCTGGTGGAGCCACCAGCCCACCGTGCCCGTGGAGCGGCCCACCTGGGCGCCGATGCTCACGTAGGAGCGCCCCTGCGCGCGCAGGTGGAACACCTCGCGCTGCTGCGGCGGCAGGCGGTCCACCGCCTCGCGCAGGTCCTTCTCCTGGATGAAGGTCCAGAGCTCGCCGCCCTCGGTCTCCTCCGGATCATCCGCGAGCACCGTCACCCACCCCGCGTTCACCGCCTTGCGCTGCTCCGCGCGGTGGTGGCGCAACAGGCTGATGGCCCGCGTGTTGATGACCCGCCCCGTCCACGCCCGGAAGGCCTCCGCCCCCTGAAGGTGCAGCCGCTCCTTCCACGCCTCGTCCAGCGCGTGCTGCACCAAATCCTCCGCGTCCGCCGCGTTCCCCAGGATGCGCTGGGCGTGCTTCAAGAGCCCCGAACGGAATTGGATGACCAGCGCCGCGAACGTCTGCATCTCATTGTCAGCCATGGAAGTGCCCCCCGAGCCGCGTTCCGTGCACGCCCATGATGACAAAACCTTCCAGCCCGGACAGAGCATCCTTTCCCGGAATTACCAAGAGTGTCTGGAAATCCTATCCCACCCGGCGATTTCCACCGCCGCTGTCGCGAATGCATCCAGTGTCTGTCTTTCGGGTGTCCACTGGGGGCATGCGCCCCGGGGTTTCCGACAGAAACACGCCGGGATGATCAGCAGTCGTCATCCCGGGCGAAGACTCTCGACGAAGGCCCCGCGGGGCGATTGACCGGATCCGAAGGCCCGCTCACGGAGGGAGGTCCGGCGGTGCGCATCCGGGAGCACGGGGCAAAACGCCCCAGCGTGGCGAGTGCTCCAGGCGAATGGGGC
Organism: Corallococcus carmarthensis; assembly: GCF_003611695.1. GTDB lineage: Bacteria > Myxococcota > Myxococcia > Myxococcales > Myxococcaceae > Corallococcus > Corallococcus carmarthensis. The sequence continues at coordinate 3,649 of NZ_RAWE01000350.1, forward strand.
AGAACGCCCCGGTCCGGTGCGTGAAACACGCGTGAAAACACGGCAGGGTTCTTGCTGGCACTTCCCATGCCACGGCGATCGGATCCGCCTCCTCGCGCCCCCGCGCGCGGATCCGGACCGGCCGCGCTGGCAGGAAGGCGGCAATCCCTCATGCTCGAACAACGGCGTCCCGAGTCGGCCGTTCGCGACGTGCTTCCCTACCGGAAGCCGAAGCTGGGACGGGACTACTGGATCAAGGACAACGTCCTGCCCAACGCGCTGGAGGTCTACGAGCGCAACCTCGCCCGCGAGGACTGGACGATGGGTGCGCCGTGGCGGCCGGAAATCTGGCCCGGCATCCGCGCGCCCCACGCGCTCACGCCGCAAGAGCTGGCGCCCGTGGAGCAGTGGATCTGCGAGCAGGCCGGCGTGCGCGCCCTCAAGCAGGAGGCCCCGGCGAAGGGCTCGCTGTCCCACAACCACGTGCAGCTCGTGGGGGAGAAGGAGTCCACCGCCAAGCCGCATGTGGACTCGCTGGCGCTGTGCGACTTCGCGGGCGTCATCTACCTGCACCCCAAGCCGCCCGCGAAGCACATGGGCACGTCCTTCTACCGGCTGCGCATGCCCGGCGGCGGCCTGGGCGGCAACACCTGCCCTCCCGGCTGCGTGAACCTCACCCAGGCCTTCGGCGTGACGAAGCTGCCCGCGAACGCGTGGGTGCAGGACGTGGAGGTGGAGAACGTCTTCAACCGCCTCATCGTCTACCGGGCGGACTTCGTGCACTCGGCGACCGCGTACTTCGGGCAGGGCGACAAGCGGAACAAGCGCGCCACGGCCCTCTTCTTCTGGAAGGCCGTGCGCTGAGTCCCGCTACGACGGCCGCGCGTCCAGCATCTGCGCCAGCATGTCCGCGCTGCGCTCGCTGCTGAACTGCTGCTCCACCTTGCGGCGGCCCGCCTCGCCCAGCCGCACCGCTCCGGCCGGGTCGCGCGCCAGCGTCTCCAGCTTCTCCGCCAGCACCGCTGGCGCCTGCGGCGGCACCAGCACGCCGTCCACGCCGTCGTCCACCAGCTCCTTCACGCCGCCCGCGCCCGTCACCACCACCGGCGCGCGCATCGCCATGGCCTCCATGATGGCCACGCCCAGCGGCTCCTGGAGGCTCGCCAGCGCGAAGAGGTGCGAGCGCTGGATGCCGTCCTTCACCACGTCCTCGCTCACCGCGCCCAGCAGCGTCACCGCGTCCGTGAGGCCGTCCTGCTGCAGCTTCGCCTCCAGCACCTTGCGGTACGTGGTGCCGCCCGCCTCGTCCTCGCCCGCGATGGACAGCCGCGCGTCGATGCCCTTCTTGCGCAGCATCCCCACCGCGTCGATGAGGTCCGCGTGCCCCTTGCACGGGTTCAGCCGGCCGCACGCGAACAGCCGCAGCGGGCCTTCACCGGACCACGGCTCGTAGGCCACCGAGCGCTGGAAGCGCGACAGCTCCACGCCCATGGGCGCCAGCTCAATCCGGTCCGGCAGGCTCCCCGCCAGCTCCTGGCGGACCTCCGCCAAGAGCTTCTTCGTGATGACGAAGGCGAACTTCGCGTGCCGCCACTTCTCCCGCTGGTTCGGCCCGTAGTCGTCCAGCGGCCCGTGCAGCGTCATGCTGTACGTGAGGCCCGACAAGAGGTGCGCGAACATGGCCACGTGCGCCGCGTTGGCGCAGGAGTGCACGTGCACGTGCGTCCAGCCGCGCTCGCGCGCCAGCGACGCCAGCCGGCCGCCCATCACCGCGAACGCCACCAGCTGTGCGCGCCCCTTCGCGTCCAGGCCCTCCGCCCTGGCGATGGAGGCCAGCACCCGCGCCCAGCCCGTGGGCATGGCCCGGGCAATCTCCAGCGCGGCCCGAACCACGCCCAGGGGACCCGGCGGCGCCAGGTACTCCGTGCGCGACATGGCCTCGCGGGCCCAGCTGTGGCTGATGATGCGCGCGGGCGGCGGACGGGTGGACACCAGCTCCGGCGACACACCCTTCCCCGGCAGCGCCTGCAACTCGCGCCAGAAGAAGATGTGGGTCTGTCCGGGGAACTCGGGAATCAGGTAGCCGATCTTCTGCACACCCCTTCCATAACACGCCGCGTCCCCCACGCTCCCCGGGCTCCCCCGGCGGCCCCGGAGCGGCCCCGTGGTCCATAAGGGGGTGTCACCCATGACAGCAGACCGGTGGCGCGCTCCTTCGCCTGCCCGCCCGCCCGGGTCGTTGGGTCATGACGCCTCATTGCGTTATAC
>NZ_RAWE01000351.1 GCF_003611695.1 Corallococcus carmarthensis
GTGTACGCGACGGACGCGGCGGGCTCGAAGAAGGTGCGGGGGGTGTTCACGGTGCCGGAAGGGGATGCACCGCGCATCGTGTATCCGGCGGCGGCGCTGAAGCAGGGCAAGGCGCCTGAAGGAGGGCTCGCGTTCGTGCGCTTCCTCCAGACGGACGCCGCGCGGAAGGAGTTCCGTCGGCTGGGTTTCCTGGACGCGAGCGCGGCGAAGGCCGTGCCAGACGCGGGAGTGATGGGCGTGGCGCCGAGCGCGCCGGGCGGCTCGCTGTCACCGGATGCGGGTGTGCTCAAGAGCGCGCCGTCCGGGGCTCGCGGTGGGATGCCGGATGCGGGCAAGGGGCACCCCTCGCCGTGATGGACGAAGGGCTGACAGGGCTGGTGCTGTTCACGGTGGCGGTGGCGGCCCTGTCCACGGTGCTCATCCTGGTGCCCGGCGTGGCGGCGGCGTACGCGCTCTCGCGTTGGAGGGGACCGGGGCGCGGCGTGGTGGAGACGGTGCTGGCCCTGCCGCTGGTGCTGCCGCCGACTGCGGTGGGCCTGGTGCTGCTGGAGTTGCTGGCGCGGGACTCGGCGCTGGGACGGCTGTTGGATGCGATGGGCGTGGAGGTGGTGTTCACGCCGAAGGCGGTGGTGCTGGCCAGCGCGGTGATGGCGTTCCCGCTGCTGGTGCGCTCCGCGCGCGCGGGCTTCGAGGAAGTGGATCCACGGCTGGTGGCGGTGGCGCGCACGCTGGGGGACACGCGCACGCGGGCCTTCTTCCGGGTGACGCTGCCGCTGGCGTGGCGTGGGGTGCTCACCGGCGCGCTGCTCGCGTTCTCACGGGCGCTGGGTGAGTTCGGCGCCACGGTGCTGGTCGCGGGCAACATCCCGGGCAGCACGCAGACGCTGTCCCTGGCCATCTTCCAGCGCACGCAGGTGGGGCAGGACGCGGAGGCGCTGAAGCTCGCGGGCGTCTCCGTGGTGCTCGCGTTCGGGGCCATGTACGTGACGGAAGTGGTGACGCGGCGTCGCGGGGCCCGGGGGCTCGCGTGATGGAGCTGTCGCTGCGGCTGCCCCTGGCGCGCTTCACGCTGGAGGTCGAAGCTCGCTTCACGTCCGCGTCGGTGGCGGTGCTGGGGCGCTCGGGCTCCGGGAAGACGTCACTGCTGGAGGTGCTCGCGGGCCTGCGGCGGGGCGCCACGGGGCGCCTCGTCGTGGAGGACCGCGTGCTCCTCGACACGGCCTCCGGTGTCGACGTGCCCCCCGAGGCCCGGCGCATGGGCTACGTGCCGCAGGACGCGTTGCTCTTTCCGCACCTCACCGCCGGACAGAACGTGCGCTTCGGCGTGCGCGCAGGACGTCCGTCGCGCGTGGACGAAGCCGTGCACCTGCTGGAGCTGGAGCCCCTGCTGCACCGCTATCCGGTGACGCTGTCCGGAGGCGAGAAGCAACGGGTCGCCCTGGCGCGGGCGCTCGCCACCGCCCCGGCGCTGCTGTTGTTGGACGAACCCCTGGCCGCGTTGGACGTCGCGTTGAAGGAGCGCGTGCTGCCCTACCTGCTGCGCGTGCGCGACGAAGCCCGGGTGCCCCTGCTCTATGTGACCCATCAGCTCGGAGAGGCACGGGCCCTGGCCCGCGAGGCCCTGCTGTTGGACGGTGGCGCGGTGAAGGCCGTGGGCCCGGCGGACACGGTGCTGGGCACGGTGGCGCGAGGCCTGCTCACGGGGGAGCCCGAGGAGAACATCCTCGAAGGCACGCTGGAACATCCCGGGTCCGGAGGCACGCGGCTGCGCATCACGGAGGGCCTGTCGCTCTGGGTGCCGGATGTGCCGGAGCTGCCCCACGGTACCCGTGCCGCCTACGCCGTGCCCGCCGAGGACATCCTCCTGTCCACCGGACCGCTGACCGGTGTCTCCGCTCGCAACGTGCTCGAAGGCACGGTGACGAAGCTGGAGGACGCGGGGGCAGGGGAGTGCGCGACCCACGTGGACGTGGCGGGTGTGTGCTGGGTGGTGCGGCTCACGCATGCCGCCGTGCGCGAGCTTCACCTCGCACCGGGCCTGCGTGTGTACCTGGCGGTGAAGTCCTCCGCCTGCCGCCGCCTGGCGGCACGGGCTTCCTAGTCTCCGCGCGCTTCCGCTTCGAACCGGCGATGCGCGGACTCCATCCGCTCCAGCGCTCCCACAAGACTGCGCTCGATGTCCTCGCGCTGGGCCCGCGCCAGGTCTTCCGGGTAGCCCATGCGCTCCAGCAGGTTCAGCTGCATGAAGAACTCCTCGCAGCCTCTGCTGCCGCCCGCTGCATCCAGATACCGCCCGCTGGCATCCAGGAAGTCCGCCCAGGACAACGCCCCATTCCGGTGACGAAGGAGGAGACACGCCAGGAACTCCGCGTTCCAGGCGTCATGCCCGGCAGGGTCGGACGGAAACGCCGAAGCGTCGCTCAGCAGCCCCCGCGCCGCGTCTTCAGTCCGCACCGTGCACAGCTCCGTCAGCCACGTCGGCGGAGCCTCCAGCGCCGTCACCCACGCATCCGCCCAGGCGATGAGCTGGTGAAGACCGATGAGCCGGGTCCTCACCAGCACCCCAATCCGCGCCACGGCGACCGGGTCCAGCGGCGTGCCCTCACTCATCGCTTCGCTCCTGTCTTCTTCGCCCCACCACGTCCCGCCGTCTTCGCGTGGTAGCCCTCCACCAGCATGCCCAGCGCATGCACCACCGACATCGCCGTGTCCTGCGGGATGCGCGTGTCCTTCATCTTGTTGCGCGCGGGGTCAAGCACCAGGCCCGTGGCTCCGGAGAAGTCCGTCCGGGTCAGCGTGCAGCCGCGGAAGTTGCTGCCGGTGAGGTCCGCGCTGGTGAAGTCCGCGTCCGTCAGGTCCATGTCGAAGAAGTTCGCCTCCCGCGCCACGCAGCGCACGAAGGACGTCTGGCGCAGGCCCAGCCCCACGAACGAGCTGTACGGCATGCCGCACTCCTCGAAGTTCACCTCCGGGTTCGCCGCCACGCCCGTCCAGTCGATGCCCATCAGCTTCGAGCCCTCGAAGCGCACGCCGCGCAGCCGGATGGCATTGAAGTTCGCGCGCGTCAGGTTGCAGCCCTGGAACACGCACGCCTCCAATAGCGCGTCCTTCCACCGGCCCTCCTGCAGCTCACAGTTCAGGAAGGTGCACCGGTAGAACTCCTTGTCGCCCAGGTCGACGTTCTGGAGGTCCAACCCCTCGAACGTCTCCCTCTCGAAGGAGTCCTCCTGCTGAAGCCGCTTCACCACCGTGCCGTCGTCCTGGGCCATGCCGGATTTATACCGGAGCGAAGGACCCGGCGCCGTGACAGCGCGCCGGGTCCTCCACGGGCCTTCACGCTACTTGGCCACCAGCACCAGCACGCCCCGGCCGCACAGGCCGTAGTTCGAGCCCTCGTCGCCCGCCAGGTCCGCGGTGCCCGGGTTGAGCATCACCTGATCCGCGCCCCGGCTCTCAATCCACGAGCAGGTGTCCGTCACGCGGTACCAGCGCTTGCCGGTGCCCGGCCACGGCAGCGCGAAGTTCACGGCGGCGGACCAGCCGTTGTACGCGACGTAGATGGCGCTCACCGTCTCACCGGAGAACTCCGACGCGTCGATGCGGTAGGCCAGCGAGTGGTTGCCCGCGCTGTCGAAGTACGACGCGTCCGGCACGAAGCCGTCCGGTTTGAACCAGCGGTGCTGCTCCATCACGTTCCCGTTGGTGTCCGACGCGCTGTAGAACGCCGCCGGGCGCAGCGCGGGGTGCGCCTTGCGGAACGCGATGAGGTTCTTGGCGAACAGGCGGAAGTTGGACTGGTCCGCGCTCCACGCGTAGTCCAGCCAGTTCTTGTTCGAGTCCAGGTTGTACGCGTTGTTGTTGCAGTACTGCGTGCGCAGGAACTCGTCGCCGCCCGTCAGCATGGGCACGCCCGCGCTGAGCATCAGGAACGCCAGGCCGTTGCGCGCGGCCTGCCGCTGGAGCGTCGCGCTGCCGCCCTGGTCCCAGCTGTGGTTGCTGTCCTCGCCACCGTCGGACGGGCCGTAGGGCCACGCCTGGGTGTTGTTCTTGCTGTTGCACGAGTACACGTCCTTCAGGGTGAAGCCGTCGTGGGCCACCATGAAGTTCACGGACGCGGCCGGCTTGCGGCCGTCATCCGAGTACAGGTCCGACGAGCCCGCGAAGCGCGTGGCCAGCTGCCCCGGCGTCACGTTCTCCACGCCCATCTGGTTCTGGTCCTTGCGGAAGGTGTCGCGGAACGCGCCGTTCCACTCGCGCCACTTCGCCGGGAAGTTGCCCACCTGGTAGGAGTTGCCACCAATGGCCCACGGCTCCGCGATGAAGTCCGTGCCCGCGCCGCCTGCTTCCGGACGCGGATCCAGCTGCGTGGTGATTTGATTGAGCGCCGTGTTCGCGTTGTCGCGGTTGTATTCGTAGCCGGAGTGCGTGGCCGTCTCGTGCTCGTAGATGTTGCCCAGCACCGACGCCAGGTCGAACCGGAAGCCGTCCACGCCCAGCGTGTCCTTCCAGTACGACAGCGAATGGAGGATGACGTTGCGGGCCGTGGGGTTGAACGTGTTGAAGTTGCCGCCCACGCCCGTGTTGTCCCAGTTGAACTGCATGTCCTTCGTCAGGCTGTAGTACGTGGGGTTGTCCAGGCCCCGGTACGACATGACGTTGTACGTGCTGGGGTCTCCGCTGATCCACCCGCCACCCTCGCCGGTGTGGTTGTAGACCACGTCCACCAGCACCTTGATGCCGGCGTCGTGGAACGCCTTCACCATGGCCTTGAACTCGCGCGTGGGGCCGCCCGCCGTCTGGTCGCACGCGTAGCGGCGGTCCGGCGCGAAGTAGCTGAGGTTCATGTAACCCCAGTAGTTGTCGCCCGCGGTGCTGGCCACGGCGTCGTTGCGGCCGTTGTCCGTCTCGTGCAGCGGCAGGAACTCCACCGCCGTCACGCCCAGCGCCGCCAGCTGCGCGGCCTTCTGGCCCGCCGTCTTGTAGGTGCCCAGGCAGGCGGCATCCAGCCCGGAGCCGGTGTCCTGCTTCGTCAGGCCGCGCAGGTGCACCTCATAGACGATGTCGTCCTTGAAGGCGCGCGTGGGCTTGGTGCCGGTGGCCGTGGTGTCCGGCGCCAGCACGATGCCCTTGGGCGCGAACGTGCCGCTGTCCTTGTAGCGATGCGACGGGCCGGACGCGAACACCGTGGCGTCCGCGTTGCTGGGGTTCACCGGGTCGTGGGAGAGCTCCAGCGCGTACGGGTCCCACAGGAGCTTGTTCGGGTTGAAGCGGTTGCCCGCGCTGTCCACGTCCGCGACGAAGCCCACCGTGTTGTTCGTCTTGCTCCAGCTGGAGCTGTACGTCCAGTTGGGACCCCACGCGCGGTAGCCGTAATAGACGGTGCCGGTGATGCCGTAGGAGTTCTTCAGCGTGGCGACGGAGACGGTCTTCGACCAGACGTTGGTCGTCGTGTTCTTCGTCATCACGTAGCTGACGGCCTCCTGCGCGCCCTGGGCCGTCTTGTAGATCCACAGCTCGATGCGCGTGGCGCGCGACGAGTACACGTTGAAGTCGATGTTGGCCTGCGTGGCGTCGTACTTCGCGCCCAGCGTCCAGGTGAGCAGCTCCTGCTCGCGCTGCGCGGTGTCCTCCACGGCGGGCGCGGCGGGGGCGGGGGCTTCGTCAGGCTTTTCGGAGGCGGCGCAGGAGACCAGCGCCGAGGCGAAGCCCGCGGCGACGAGGGGATGCCACCGCGTGAGCCAGGGGCTCCGGCGGTGACGACGGGGAGGGGTCATCATGGATGTGGCTCCAGACGCGGCAAGCGAGGTTCACGACCGCTGCAAGGCCACCGGGCCCGCGACTGCCCGGGGCCGTCCGGTTCACCACCCCACCGAAGGTGAAGT
>NZ_RAWE01000352.1 GCF_003611695.1 Corallococcus carmarthensis
GCCCCAGCGCCTCCGCCAGCGCCGGATCCTTCCGCCAGCTCCAGGAGCGCAGCACCTGGCCGTCCCACCCGACCTTGATCAACGCGTCCGACGCCGTCGCCGTGACCCAGACGCCATCTGGCTCCACCAGGATGTCGTGGACCTCGCCGAAGAGCGGGTGCGTCAATTCCGCCACCTGATTCCACTGCCGGTCGAAGACGTACAGACGGTCCGTCATCGCGATGACGAGGCGATCCGCGGTGCTGCCAATGCCCCGCCCCCCCCGGAGCCCGCCCCGGGGGTTGAGGTCGAACTGGCGGAAGCGGCTCTCCAGGATGGGCCACGTCTTCAGCACGCGGCGCTCCCGCAGGCTCACCCACCGGACGAAACCGCTGCTCTCACCCGTACCGGAAACACGAACGATGGAGGTCACCAACAGGCGGGTGTCAGACATGGAATCAGGACCATCCGTTGCAGGATTAGAGGTTTTCCCACGAACACGAGGATTCCTTTACCATTGGCCCAAGTGGCGCCCAACGCCCTTCAGTGAAAGGACGGTCGTAGTGAATCCAGGAGTGGAGATTGCTTCGAAGGTTTCGTCGCTCGCGTCGCGAGTGCAGGAGCTGATGAAGGCACCGGGGCCGGACGCGAACGCGGCGGTGGTGACCTGGTTGCGGGACGTGGAGATGGCCTGGTCGCTGGTGAAGGATGGTTCGGTGGCGCAGTTGGGGCCGCATGCGACGTCCGCGGACAACCTGCGGCTGGCGGCCCGCGTGGCGGTGGAGCGGCTGCTGCAGATGCCGTGGGTCTCCGGCGAGACGAAGACCGCGCTCAACGGCTACCTGGAGCGGCACCCCGCGGCGCGTCAAGTCGGGCGGTATCAGTTCTCCTCCGACTGGATGTCCAAGTGCGAGGACGACTGGCGCAAGGCGCTGGCGCCGCTCAAGGGCCAGCCCGATACGCGCGCGCTGGAGATCGGCAGCTATGAGGGCCGCTCCGCCATCTGGCTGCTGGAGAACGTGCTGACGGACGCGTCCAGCCGCATCACCTGCGTGGACCTGTTCGCGGCCGAGTACGCGCAGCGCTTCGATTCGAACATCGCCGCCAGCGGCGCCCAGGCGCGGGTGGAGAAGCGGGTGGGCGCGTCGTCGGTGGTGCTGCGCCAGCTGGCGCCGGAGCCCACGTACGACCTCATCTACGTGGACGGTTCGCATCAGGCCTACGACACGCTGGAGGATGCCGTGCTGAGCTGGCGGCTGCTCAAGCCGGGTGGCGTGATGATCTTCGACGACTACGGCATGGCCCAGGCGCAGATCACCCCGCATACGAAGATCGCCCGTCCGGACATCGGCATCGACGCGTTCCTGAGCGCCGCCGCGGATCACCTGGAGGTGGTGCTCAAGGGCTTCCAGGTCATCCTCCGCAAGAACCCGGCCTGAAGCCGGTGGGTGGGGCATGGCACCGTCCGCCATGCCCCGCCGTCCTGCGTCACAGACCGGAGACGTGACCCTCGGGGCGCAGCGTCAGCACGCCCCGGGAGAACAGGCCCTGCAAGAGCGCCTGATCCGCTTCGTTCATGTCACCGAGCACCTGGCCCATGGAGCGATCCAACGTGGCCTTGCGGAGGGCCAGCTCGCGGGGCTCCAGCGTCAGCCGCTCGAAGTCGCTGACCACGCGTCCCGTCTCCTCCTCCACGCGCCGCACCATGGGGCTCTGCTTCACGACGAGCGACTCGAAAGGCCGGGGCTGGGGCTGGGGCGCGTCCAGGTGCGCCAGGGCCTTGCGCCAGGTGCGCGTGAAGCTGTCCCGGTCGAAGTTGCGCGTGATGAAGTCGCGGCCCCGGGCGCACTCCTGGGTGACGCGGTCTCGCGAGCGGACGTCCTCCAGGATGGCGTTCGCGACCTCCTGGAACGAGAACGGATCGCCGAAGGCCATGTCCACGTTGTCGAAGACGCGGATGCCGTGACCCGGCGGCACGCTGAAGCGGTTGTTGCCGATGCCGTTCGTGTAGACGGGACAGCCCTGGTAGACGGACTCCAGCGGATAGAAGCCGAAGGGCTCCGGGTAGATGTTGAAGGAGAGCCCGAACTTCGTGAGCTCGAAGAGCCGGAAGAGCGCGGCCTGGTTGAGGAAGCGCACCGGGATGAGCAGGTCGGAGATCTTGAAGCCCATCGCGTCCAGCATGGACCGGGCGCTGCTCACGTCGAACGGGAAGCCGTGAGTGTACGAGTAGTCGATGAGGGCGAAGTCCTCGGCGTCGACGACGAGCCGGTAGCGCGGCCCGTTCGCCTCCCGTGACTGAAGGTTGAGGTGCACGAGGATGTTGAGGACGGCGTACCAGTCCGGCTTGCGCGGCTGCAGCGCGTGGCCGAGCACGTCTCCGGCGTCCAGCGCCTCCTGGACCTGGGTGGGAAGCTGCGAGCCCTGCATGCGGGCGTCACCGGTGGGGCTGGCGACGCAGGGCAGGCCCGCGTGGAAGTCCACGACCTTGTCGAAGCCGGAGGGATCCAGGCAGGTGCGGCGGCGCACGTCGGGCAGCGTCAGCAGGCTGATGAGCGCCTCACGCATGTACGGTGAGTAGGTGGTGTAGAGGTCCACCGCGGGATTGCCAAGCCAGAGGGACTGCCCGCCCACGAGCCCGTGAAAGAGGACCACGGAGCGGCGCGCGATGCGCGGGCTGGGCGGATGGATCCACAGGCCCTGGTCACAGAAGATGGCGAGGTCCGCGGGGGGCTCCGCCAGGATGCGGCGCAGCCGGTCCGCTGTCGCCACCGGCATGGGCGTGTCGGTGCCGCTGAGGCGGTGCTTGAAGTGCGCCGTCACCTCGTGGCCCTGCTGCTTCAGGTCCTCCAGGATGAGGCCGTTGACGACGCCGCCGGCGGTGCGGAACGGCTCGGACTCCATGAAAAGATTGACCCGCTGCTGCGTCATGGCTGGCTCCTCGAGATGGATGGGGGGAAGGCGTCACAGAAGGACTGCAGCACCTGTCGCCACTCGTGGAGGAGCTCGGCGATGGTGTCGGGGCGGAACAGGTCCACCTTGTATTCGAGCGTGGCGATGAGCCCGCCGGGTGTGTCGGAGACTCCGAGCTTCAGGTCGTAGAGCGTCCAGCCCCGGCTGCGCATCAGCGGGCGCACCGCGAGGCCGGGCACCTGGGGAGCATTGCCTTCGCGGTCGGAGAAGGTGAAGCCCATGCGGCAGAGCCCGGGCAGCACCTGGACCAGCTCCGCGTGGGGCAGTCCCTGGTGCGCGAACGCATCCAGGTAGGCCTTGCGGACGCGGGTCAGCGCTTCGCGCGGCGCGACGCCCGGCTCCATCCGGGTGCGGATGACGAGGTAGCCGGCGAACATGCCGATCAGCGGCTCCAGCTCCGGGCGCGGACGCTGGGCATGAGCGAAGCCCACGCGGATGTCCTCCTGGCCTGCCCGGCGCGACAGCAGGACCTGGAACGCGGACAGCAGCACCATGAACAGCGTCACGCCTTCGGCGCGGCAGAGCTGCTTCAGCCGGGCGACGAGCTCCGGCGGCAGGACGAGGTCGAGGCTCGCGCCGCGCAACGACTCACGCTCCGGGCGTGGGAAGTCCAGGGGCAGCCGCACGTCCTCCGGTGGACCCGACAGCGTCCCGGCCCAGTACGTCCGCAGCCGCTCCAGCGCCCCATCCTTCAGCCACGCGTGCTGCCAGCGGGTGAAGTCCTGGTACTGGATGGGCAGCTCCGGCAGGGGCGACTCGCGGCTCTCGCGGAAGGCGGCGTAGAGCACCGCGAGTTCGCCCGCGAAGACGGAGAAGGAGACGAAGTCCGTCACCGCGTGGTGCATGTTGACGAGCAGCACGTGCTGTTCGGCGTTGAGCCGGTACAGGTGGCAGCGCAGCAGCGGCCCGCGCTCCAGGTCGAAGGGGCGGTCCATCTGCGCGCGTGCACGGCGCATGGCTTCCCCCTCCCGCGCCGCTTCGGGCAGTGAGTCGAGTGACTCCACCTCGAAGGGAACGGGACCGGGCGGCACGATGTGCTGCCGGGGCTTGCCGTCCACGGTGGGGAACGTCGTGCGAAGGCTCTCGTGACGGCGGACGATCTCCTCGACGCCACGCTTCAGGGCGGCCACGTCGAGCATGCCGCCCAGGCCCAGCACGACCGGAGATGCGTTGTGCGCGCTTTCAGCGCCGCCCTGCTCCGGGGACCAGTAGACCTCCTGGCTGAACGACAACGGCAGCGTGTCGGTGGGCGGGGTCCGGACGACGGGAGGAAGGGGCTTCGCGCCCTCCGTGGCACTGGCCGTCTGGAGGAGCTCCGCCAGCGCGAGCACCGTGGGACGCTCGAAGAGGTCCGCGAGCGCGAGCTCCCGGCCGAAGAGCGCACCGAGCCGTGTCACGACCTGGGTGGCGATGAGCGAGTGGCCGCCGAGGTCGAAGAAGTTGTCGGACAGTCCGACACGCTCCACCTTCAGCAGCTCCGCCCACTGGTCCGCGATGAGCTGCTCCACGGGCGTGCGCGGCGCGGCGAAGACATGCGTGCGCGGCATGGCGTCCGCCGTCAGCGCGGGCAGCTTCGCCCGGTCCACCTTCCCGCTGGACGTCAGCGGCAGTGCTTCCAGCGTGCCGTACACCGACGGCACCATGTGCTCAGGCACCCGCTCCCGCAGCCATTCGCGCAGGGCTCCTGCTTCCACTTCGCCCACCACGTACGCCCACAGCTTCGTTCCCGTCGCGTCCTTTTTCGCCACCACCGCCGCCTGCTTCACCCCGGGGTGCGTCCCCAGCACCCCTTCGATTTCCCCCACCTCCAACCGCATGCCGCGCACCTTCACCTGCCCGTCGCGCCGGCCCACGTACTCCACTTCCCCGTCCTCTCCCCACCGCACCAGGTCGCCCGTCCGGTAGAGGCGGCTGCCGGCCTCCCCGCTGAAGCCATCCGGGATGAAGCGCTCCGCTGTCATGCCGGGCTGGCCCAGGTAGCCGCGCGCCAGTCCCGCGCCTCCCACGTACAGCTCCCCCACCACTCCCACGCCCACCGGACGCTGCCCTTCGTCCAGCACGTACAGCCGCACGTTGCCCAGCGGCTTGCCTACCGTCACCCGCTCCGGTGTCAGCGTCGCCACGCTGGCGCACACCGTCACTTCCGTCGGGCCGTAGCCGTTGAGCATCCTCCGCCCTTCGCTCCACTTGCTCACCTGCGCGGGCGGGCATGCTTCGCCGGCGGAGATGAGCGTGCGGATTCCGTCCAGGCCTCCGTCCTCCACCTGTCCCAGCACCGTCGGCGTCAGCGTCACCACCGTCGCGCCCAACTGCTTCACCGTCTTCTCGAGTGCCCCTCCGGGCATCAATGCTTCTCTCGGCGCCAGGCACAGGCTCGCTCCGGCCGCCAGCGTCGAGAAGACTTCGGCCACCGACGCGTCGAAGCCCGGCGACGCGAATTGCAGCACCCGGTCCTCTGCCTTCACCCCGTGCGCTTCCGCCACCGCTCGCGCCATGTTCGCCAGGCCTCCGTGGCGCACCATCACGCCCTTCGGCTTGCCCGTGCTTCCCGACGTGAACAGCACGTACGCCAGCGACTCCTGCCCCACCCTCTTCGTGGGTCGCGTCTTCGGCTGCTTCGTTATCCGCGCCGCATCCGCGTCGATGCATGCGAGCACCGCGTTGCCCGTGGGCAACTCATCCGCCAGCGCTTCGCGCGTCAGCACGACCGCGACGCCTGACTCTTCCAGCAACTCGCCCACCCGCAGCGCCGGCAGCGCCACGTCCACCGGCACGAAGGCGCCTCCCGCCTTCAGCACCGCCAGCATCCCCACCACCCACTCCACCGAGCGCTCCACCAACAATCCCACCCGTACCTCGGGGCCTACTCCCAGGCCCCGCAGGTGGTGCGCCAGTTGGTTCGCCCTCCCCTCCACCTCCCCGTAGCTC
>NZ_RAWE01000353.1 GCF_003611695.1 Corallococcus carmarthensis
CCCCCAAGGACAGCGATGCGCCCACCGAGCTGGACAAGGAATGGGCGCAGACGAAGGCGCTCTTCCAGACGCTCAAGCGCAACCACAGCTGCGAGGCCATGTCGATGGAGTGCACCCTCTTCGACAAGCTGGCGGACGACTTCAGCGCGGGCGGCAGTGATACGCCGAGCCTCAAGCAGGTGAAGGCGCTGCACGACCGGCTGAAGGCCGTGAAGCGCGTTCAGGACTACTAGGCGCGCCTAGCGCAGCGTGCCCGCATCCGCGGGCCCCATGCCCGCGTCCCGCCCGGAGCCACCGGTGCCCGCCGAGGACGCCCCTCCCTGGTAGCTGTCCGCGAGCCCCGTGCCCAGCTCCCGGCTGCCGCCGGTGCTCGGAGTCGACTCGCCCTCCATCTGGTTGGGAGCCGCGGTGCCGCCCCCCAGCGAACCCCTGCTGTCGCTGTGGTAGGGCCTGCCGCCGCCCTCCTCGGTGGACGTGTCGCGCAGGTTGCTGCCCGCCTTTTCGCCGGCCTGGTCATCGTTGGCCCGGTGCTTGAGCTGCACGGGGTCCTGGAACCCTTGCGTCTCCGCCGGGGGCGTCTCCTTGCCGCAGCCCCAGCCTCCCAGGGCGCCACCCACCAGCAGTCCCAACCCCAACGCGCGCTTGAAGCCCTTCATGTGTTCTCCCCCTCGGGCGCGAGGAAGTCCGCGCCTGCCCGTCCGGGAAGTTAGGGCCGCTGTCCCATGAGGCCACCCACCCCGGCGGATGCCTGCCCGGTCGCCGGCCTTGCTCCAGGACGTGCCCGTGTTGACAAGACTGTCTCCCAGGCGGGAAACACCGGGAGCGCGGGACTCCTACGCCGTGCGTCTCCCTCTCCCCCGAGGCTGCATGGTGCGCTACGCCCTCGCCATCTTCACCAGCGCCTTCCTGCTCTTCGGCGTCCAGCCGCTGGCGGGCCGCTACGCGCTGCCGTGGTACGGCGGCACGCCCGCGGTGTGGACCGTGTGCATGCTGTTCTTCCAGGCCGTGCTGCTTGGGGGCTACGCCTACGCGCACGCGGTGGCGTCCCGGCTGCGCCCGCGCGCGCAGGCCTTCCTGCACCTGGGCCTGCTGGTGGTGGCGCTGGGCGCGCTCGCGGCGCGGGCCTCGTGGACGGGGTCTCCGCTGGCGCCGGGGGACGGCTGGCGCCCGGTGGACGAGCACCTGCCCGTGCTCCGGCTGATGGGGATGCTGGCCGTCACGCTGGGCCTGCCCTTCTTCGTGCTCAGCACCACCGGCCCGCTGCTCCAGTCGTGGTTCGCCCGCGCGCGGCCGGAGCGCTCGCCGTACGTGCTCTACGCGCTCTCCAACGCGGGCTCGCTGCTGGCGCTCCTGGGCTACCCGTTCCTCGTGGAGCCCTGGGTGGGCCGGAGCGCGCAGGCCTGGGGCTGGGCCGCGGGCTTCATCCTCTTCGTCGTCTTCGTCCTTGCCTGCGCCCGGGACCTGCTGCGCCGCGCGCCGGCGGCGAATGCCCCCTCCGCGAACCCCGCCGAGGAGGTCCGCACCGAAGCCGAGGGTGACGCCTCCGCGGCGTCCGCGCGCCCAAGCGTGGGGCGCACGCTGACGTGGCTGGCGCTGAGCACGTGCGCGTCGGTGCTGCTGCTGGCCACGACGAACAAGCTCTCCCAGGACGTGGCGGCGGGTCCCTTCCTGTGGGTGATGCCGCTGGCGGTGTACCTGGTCACCTTCATCCTGGCCTTCTCGCGCGAGTCCTTCTACGCGCGCACGCCGTACTCGGTGGGGCTCATCGCCTCCGTGGTGCTGGTGACGTACGCGCACAAGGAGGGCCCCGCGATGGGCCTGGGGTGGCAGGTGCTCTTCCACGCGTCCGCGCTCTTCACGGGCGCCATGGTGTGCCACGGCGAGCTGTACCGGCGCCGCCCGGCCCCGCGCTACCTGAGCGCCTTCTACCTCTGGGTGTCCGTGGGCGGCGTGCTGGGCGGCGTGTTCGTCAACCTCGTCGCGCCCGCCCTCTTCAACACCTACTGGGAGCACCCGCTGGCGCTGGCCGCGTGCTGCGGGGTGGCCTTCGCGGGGCTGATGCGCCGGCCGAAGGAGGAGACGGTGGTGGCGCGCACGCAACGCCTCTTGCGCGGGGCGATGCTGGTGGGCGTGGCGGTGCACCTGCCCGTGCTCGTCGCCACGGACCTGGAGCGCGTGCGCTTCGCCGCGCGCAACTTCTTCGGCGTGGTGCGCGTGCTGGAGCTGTCCCAGAACGACCCCCAGCAGCACCAGTACGCCCTGCGCCACGGCGCCATCACCCACGGCTGGCAGTACATCCGCCCGGAGCGCCGGAACATCCCCACGGCGTACTACACGACGGACAGCGGCCTGGGGCTCGCGCTCGCCGAGCAGCGCCGCTGGCGTCAGGCGCTGGGGCTGCCCACCGGCCTGCGCGTGGGCATGCTGGGGCTGGGCGTGGGCAACAGCGCCACGCTCATGGCGGCCGGCGACGACGTGCGCTTCTATGAAATCAACCCCGTCATCATCGACCTTGCGCGGGGCCAGGGCGGCTTCTTCAGCACGCTGACGGACACGCCCGCGCACGTGGAGGTCGTCGAAGGCGACGCGCGCATCTCGCTGGAGAAGGAGCTGGAGCACGGCTCGCGCCAGTTCGACGTGCTGGCGCTGGACGTCTTCAGCTCGGATGCCATCCCCGTGCACCTGCTGACGAAGGAGGCGGTGACGCTCTACCTCCAGCACCTGGCGCCGCACGGCGTGCTGGCGCTGCACATCAGCAACCAGCACCTGGACCTGGTGCCCATCAGCCTGGCGCACGCGCGGGCCAACGGCCTGTCCGCGGCGCTCGTCGCGCTGGACAGCGAGGGCGACGCGGTGTCCAGCGCGTGGATGCTGCTGAGCCCGGACAAGGAGTTCTTCTGGGGCTCCACCTTCCGCCAGAGCCGCGCGCGCGTGCGCCGCCTGGTGCTGCGCGGCGAGCCGGAATACGTCTGGACGGACGAGCGCAGCAGCGTGCTCCAGGCCCTGCGCCCCAGGGCCCAGGGCCGCGCCGCGGCCGACCCGAACGTCACGGACGCGCCCGCGGTGGCCGGGCCCTCGGCGCCCTGATCAGTGGCCCGGCGCGGCGGGGGACGGCGCGGGCTTGACGGTCAGCCGCACGTCCAGCGCGGCCAGCACGCCCAGCACCGCGCATGGCAGCACCAGCGTCACGGCCCCGTGGCGCAGGAACAGGAACGGGCCCAGCGTGGAGCCCGCGAGGAACGCCAGGGCCAGGCCCAGGTGCAGCCGCGTGCGCTCGAACTGCACGGCGGAGGGCAAATCCCTCACGCGGCGCCACAGCCCCGGCGCGCCTTCCCCGCGGATGCCGTCGCGCACCCACGCCAGCATCTGCACCAGCTGGATGCCGATGTCCGTGAGCAGCCCCGTCACGTGCGTGGTGCGCACCACCGCGCCGGACACCCGCGTGACGAGCGCGTTCTGCAGCCCCATGGCGAAGGCAATCCCCCAGAGCAGCGCCGGCGCGCGCGTGCCCGGCATGGACGCCATGCCCAGGCCCACGGCGCCCAGCACGAGCGCCTCCACCAGCAGCGCGGCCACGTGACGGCCCCGCGTGCGGTGCCGCGAGGCATCCAGGAGCCCCGTCGCGCAGAAGGCCCCGGCGACGAACAGCCCCATCAGCTGCGCGGGCAGCCGCGCCGTGTCCCAGCGGCCCTGGGCCAGGGACTCGCCCAGCGTGGCCATGTTGCCGGACATGTGGGACGCATGCGCGCCCATCGCCACGAACCCCATGGCGTTGACCGCGCCGGCCACGGAGGCCAGCAGCACGGCGAGGCGGGAATAGGCACGGCGGGACTGGGGCGACGACTGGGCACTGAACATGAAGGGCGGACCCGCCCGGGAAGAAGGGCAGGCCGCGCGCCGGAAACGTTAGCACCGGGCACCCCGGAGCGCTGTCACTCCGCAATGGGCGGGCGGCGCCTCAGGGCTCGGAAGACGGCTTGGAAGCCGGCTGGGCGGACGGCTAGCCCGGCGGCCAGTGCAGGGTGCGGCCCGCGAGCAGGTGCAGGTGGATGTGGAACACCGTCTGGCCCGCGTCGCGCTGGGTGTTCATCACCACGCGGTAGCCCGTGTCCGCGAAGCCCCGCTCGCGCGCCACCTTCGCCGCGCCGATGTAGAGGCTGCCCACCAGCTCCCGGTCCTCCGCCGTGATGTCGTTCACCGTGGCGATGTGCTTGCGCGGGATGAACAGCACGTGGGTGGGGGCCTGGGGGTTGATGTCCTCGAAGGCCAGGCAGTGCTCGTCCTGGTAGACGACCTTCGCCGGGATGAGGCCATCGCGAATCTTGCAGAAGAGGCAGTCGGATTCGGGCATGGCCCTGGCTTTACCAACCCGCCGGTAGGGCCGGAAGGGTATTCCGGGCCCGGACTGTCCCCCTCAGGGCAGTCGCCACGAATAGCCGGGGTCCGGCGTGCAGCCCGCCACGGGCAGCTTCACCAGCACCAGCGGGCCTTCCCGGGCCACCGTCGTGCCCGCGCCCTCGTAGCCCGCCCGGGTGATGACGTGGCTGAACAGGTTGGAGCCCCGGCCGGGGCCGTTGTGGGGATACAGCGGCACCTTCCGGTGGAAGTAGCTGTAGCCCCCCGTCCACGCCTGGTGGACGGTCTCCACCTTCAGGCCGCACACGTCGTCCCGCCGGCCCGCGGCCTCCAGCAGCCGGTTGACCGGACCCTGGTCGTCCCACGCGCTGTCCTTGGGGCGCACGCGTTCGTACTGGCCCAGCTCGCCGAAGGTGAGCGCCCCCGCGTTGGCGCCCGACACCAGCGCCGCCGCCACCACCGCCACCGTGGCGGTGGCCCGCGCGGGGAAGCCGCGGAGCACGCGCAGCACCGAATCCAGCCCCACGGCCGCCAGCGCCGCCAGCAGGGGCAGCGCCGGCACCAGGAAGCGCAGCTCCTTGTGCGGCTGGTACGCGTGCAGCAGCACGAAGGCCGCCGTCAGGAAGGACAAGCCCCACGCCCGGGGCAGCGCCAGCAGGGCCAGCGCGCCCACCAGCACGGACAGCCCCGGCATCGCCGTGCGCAGGATGCGCGGGTAGTAGTCGAAGGCCTCCGTGCCGAAATTCGCGGCCTTGCCCTGCACCAGGTTGAAGTCCAGGTAGACGATGGCCGAGTGGAACCACCGGCCCCAGGTGAGCTTGTCCAACAGGCCGAAGGCCAGCGCCCACCCGGCCAGCACCGCCAGCGCCACGCCCGCCTGACGCCACTGGCGCCGCGCCAGGAGCACCGCCAGCAGGCCCACGCAGAAGACGCCGTTCTGAAGCCGCAGCAGCACCGCCAGCCCCAGGAGGGACGCCCCCGTCACCAGGGCCCGCCGGGACGCGGAAGCGGGCAGCGCCAGGGCCAGGCCCAGCACCACCGGCAGCACGGAGGCGTTCTCGCTCATGGCCCGGGGGGCGAAGTACAGGGGCACCACCGCCAGCGCGAACAGGGCCGCCCCGCCGGAGGCCGCCAGGGTGGAGGCCCCGGACGCCCGGGAGAGCCGCCACGTGGCCCACGCCGTCGCGGTGCCCACCCCGGCGAAGAAGCCCTTCACCAGCCCCAGGTAGCCCGCCGGGTCCGTCAGCCCCACCAGCCGCCCCAGCCCCAGCAGCCCCGCCACCAGCGCCGGCAGGGCCCAGTTCCGGGCCCCCTCGACGAACTCCCAGGCGACCAGGCCGTAGCCGTAGACCAGGCGGTGGGCGGGCTCCAGGCTCTGGTAGACCTCGTCCGGCCAGTAGATGCCGTCGTCGTTCAGCGCCCGGTACAGACGGAACGCCGCGCCCAGGACGAGCACGCCCCCCAGGAGGAGCAGGCCCAGCCGGCGCTCGAAGGGGGCTTCGCCGGTGGC